>DATBYI010000437.1:0-14253 GCA_036513815.1 Solirubrobacteraceae bacterium | reverse complement strand
GTGTCCGTGATGGTCGAGACGTTCGGGACCGAGAAGGTGTCTCGGTCTCGGATCCTCGAGTTGATCGGCGAGCACTTCGATCTGCGCCCCGGGGCGTTCCGGCAGTATCTGCGGCTGCACCGGCCGATCTATCAGAAGACGGCGGCATACGGCCACTTCGGTCGCGAGGATCACGATTTCACGTGGGAGCGGACCGACAAGGCTGCCGCTCTGCGCTCGGCGGCGGGACTCGGCGCCGGCACCGTACGGGCGTAGTCCGTCTACTCGCTCACAACCGCACACTCGCCACCGCCTGTGGGCCCCGAGCTGGGTCATTCCGGCACACTCGGCCCCCTCCCGCCGGTGAATGGCGATTCAGCGCCACATGTGGGCAGTTCGGGCGCGCTCGGCAATTGCGACTTGTCGAGTGCGCACTTATGACCCACCTGGTCCTACACCTGGGGGTGCGTGAGCCGCAGCTCGTGCAACGCCCGGTCGACGGTGCGGACGATCTGGCGCGGATTGTTCACGCCCCGGAACTTGAAGTCGTACGACGCGCCGCCGGCGGTATCGAAGTCGACGGTTCCCACCCCGAGCATCCGCTCGAGCAGATGCTGGCGCGAGTTCACGTTCTGCACGCGCTCGAGCCGCGTCTCGTGCATTTCACGTGAGAGCAGCCCAACGTCGATGGTCAGGCGGCGGTTGGTGATCGTGTAGGTGGTGGCGAGACGCCGGACGAAGCCCCAGACGAGCACGACCACGAAGACGACCGCCACGGCCGCGCCGACCCATCCGTCCTCGACGTGGCGGCCAGAGATCCTCGTGACCAGGCCGGCGATGACGCCCGCCAGCACGGCGACGAGCAGGCCGCGGAGGTAGAACGCGAGCATCGAGCGCCACGACGGGTGGCCGTGGAAGAAGACGTCTTCTCCGGGCTCCGGATCCACCGCGGGTTCAGACTACCGTCGAGCGCTCAGCTGCCGATCGCGAGCGCCACCAGCGCGATCACGCCGGCCAGCAGCGCCAGCAGCCCCGCGGGCGGGGCCGGCTCGGTCTCCGCGCGCCGCGGGTGCCCCGCGAGCGCGAACCAGCCCACCGCGGGCGCGCCGCCGATGGCGCACGCGCAGGCCCAGCCACGCTCTCCAGCCCGCTCCGCCGCCACCGTCCCGAGGCCGCGCGAGCACGCCTCGAGCGCGATGGCCAGGCCGAGGAGCGGTCGGCCGTCTTGAAGCCCGACCGCGACAACCGCGAGGTAGAGCTCGACCATCAACCCCACGGCCAGCGCCATGCCGACCACGACGCCGAGCCCCTGCTGCACAGCGGCCGGAACCGGGGTCCGCTCGACGGTGACGGCCGTCCAGTCCGCCGAGCTCGTCCGGTCCGGCGAGCGGGTCCGTTCCGTCAAGCGCGTCCGTTCCGGCGAGCGGGTCCGCTCCGCCGAGCGCGACCGCTCCGCCGAGCGCGTCCGCTCCGCCGAGCGATTCCGAGGGGCCTGGGCAGCAACTGGCGCCGGGCTGAAGTTTCGTCCCGAGATGCTGGCCTCGAGCGCGGCCTGGACTTCCGCCGGGTCGTCCCCCAGCTCCTCCGGGTCGAGCGTCAGCAGCCCGAGCCCATGCGCCGGGATGAGCTGCCGGTAGAGCGCGTCGTGCGGCCCGGGCGCCGTGCGGCACATGACGACGAGGCGTGCCCGCGGGTAGTACGCGTCGACGGACAGCCATTGGCGATGGTCGGCGCCTGACCCGGATCCGGGCACGCGCAGCCAGGCGAACATGTGCGAGCGCCGCCCGACCTCACCCACCACGTGGTCACATATCGACAGGAGCCTCGTGGGGGCGAGGCCGCCGTGCTCACGGTCGCGCTGCCCCGAATTCTCCCGCAGGTTCTGGGGAAGACGATCGACCGTCATCCTGGCCTGACTTTACCCTCAGGGGCTCGAATGCATTCTCAGTTTTCCAGCGCGTCGCCCCTGATCGCTCGTGTCGAGCCGCTGACCCGGACCCGGGCGGTTCGCGGGCCGTTCGACTACCGGCTGCGGCCCGATCAGGCGGACGTCGAGGTCGGAGCGCTGCTCCGGGTGCCGTTCGGCCGGCAGACGACGCTGGGCGTCGTGCTCGAGCTGGTGCGCGAATCCGAGCTCGAACCCGACCGCCTGGCCGAGCCAGACGCCGTGCTCCCGCCCGGAGTCGCCCCCGATCTGGTCGAGCTGGCGGGATGGATCGCCGAGCAGTACTGCTCAACGCCGGCCCGCGCGCTCGGGCTCGTGCTGCCGCCGGGGTTCGCCGGCGGCGCGCGCGGCAGCCAGCGGATCCTGATCGCCGAGCCGACCGAGGCGGGACGGGCATCGCTGGGCGACGGCACCCGTCTGACCGATCGCCAGCGGGCAACCCTCGAGCAGCTCGAGCGCGAGGGCTCCTCGCCGGCTGCGGCGCTCGGGAACGCGACTGTGCGCCGTCTTGAGGCCCGCGGCCTCGTGGCGCTTCGCCGTGACGCCCGGACCGCCCGCCCGGCCACGGTGGCGGTGGGCCGGCGCCTCGACGAAGCGCCTGAGCTGACGGACGATCAACGCAGCGCGCTCGCCACCGTCCTCGACGCGCTCGGCCACTGCGGGCAGTTCCTCCTTCACGGCGTGACCGGTTCGGGCAAGACCGAGGTCTACCTCCAGGCGGTGCAGGCCACCCTTCAGGCCGGGCGCGGGGCGATCGTGCTCGTGCCGGAGATCGCGCTAACCCCGCAGACGGTCGGTCGATTCCAGGCGCGCTTCGGCGACGTGGTGGCCGTCCTGCACTCAGGACTGGCACGGGGCGAGCGCTACGACGAGTGGCTTCGGCTCCGCACCGGCGAGGCGCGCGTCTGCGTCGGCCCTCGCTCGGCCGTGTTCGCGCCCCTCGACGACATCGGCCTGATCGTCATCGACGAGGAGCACGACGCCTCCTACAAGCACGAGGGGGACCCGCGCTACGACGCGCGTACGGTCGCGCTGCGCCGGGCCGAGCAGCACGGCGCGGTGCTTCTCGCCGGATCCGCGACGCCGCGGCCCGAGAGTTCGGTCGCTCTGCGCGGGCTGCGGCTGCCGAGCCGGATCGACGGCCGTCCGCTGCCGCCGGTCGAGGTACTCGACATGCGCGGGCGCCACCACTCGCTGCATCCCCGCACGCGGATGGCGCTGGCCGACGTTCGCGCCGCCGGCGGCAAGGCGATCGTCCTGCTCAACCGCCGTGGCTGGTCGAACTTTCTCTCCTGCCGGGGATGCGGCCACGTTTGGATGTGCCCGAACTGCGAGGTCGCGCTCGTGCTCCACCGAGCCCAGGGCGTGATGGCCTGCCATCACTGCGGCCATCGCCGGCGCGTTCCCGATCGCTGTTCGGAATGCGGCTCGATCGGCCTCGCCCGCCACGGCGCGGGCACCGAGAGCGTCGAGCACGAGTTGCGCGAGGCGTTCGGCCCGGAGCTCCCGGTGTTCCGCCTGGACGCCGACGTCGCCGCGCGCAAGGGCCGCTTGGCCAGGACGCTCGTGCAGTTCGAGGCGGCGCCACGCGGCGTGCTGCTCGGGACCCAGATGGTGGCCAAGGGCCACGACTTCGCCGAGGTGGCTCTCGGCGTTGTCCTCGACGCGGATCAGACACTCCGCTTCCCCGACTTCCGGGCCGAGGAGCGCACGTTCGCGCTCGTCACGCAGCTTGCGGGACGCGTCGGGCGAAGCGAAGGCGCGGCGCGCGTCCTCGTCCAGACGCTGGCGCCGGATGCCCGCTCGCTGGCCCTCGCCGCCCGCCACGACTCCGATGGGTTCATCGCCGAGGAGCTCGGACGGCGCGAGGCCCTGGGTTATCCGCCGTTCGGCTCACTCATCCGTGTGGTGTGTTCGTGCGAGGACGCCGGGGAGGCGGTGGCGGTCGCCACCCGCCTGCACGAGCTCATCGCACCGGCCGGCGGAAGCGTGCTTGGGCCGGCGCCGCTGTTCCGGCTGCGGGGCCGCTCGCGCAGCCAGCTCGTGATCAAGTGCCGCGACCGGCTGGCGATGGTGCGCGCGGTGGGAGCCGCCGTCGACGCGTGCGCTGCCGACGCCGTGAAGCGCGGGGTGAGCGTAAGCGTCGACGTGGACCCGCAGTGAAAGTCCCAAGGCGCCGCCGAAAAATCTCATTAAGCTGAAAGAAGTGTCTGCCGACAGCACCTACACCGAAATGAATCCAGAGCCGGACGCCGAGCTTGCGCCCGAGCCCGAGGCCGGTGTCGAGCCCGAGCCCGAGCCCGAGGCGGGCGTCGAACCCGAGCCCGAGCCCGAAAACGAGCTCGATCCGGAAACCGCCGCTCGGCGCGACGCCGCGCTGGCCCAGATCCGCAGCTTCGGCGACCCGGTGCTGCGCACAAAGGCGCGCCCGATCGAACGCTTCGACGACGAGCTGCGCGAAGAGGTCTTTCGCATGGGCCGGCTGATGGACGACGCGATCGGGGTCGGGTTGGCGGCCACGCAGGTGGGCGTCGTGCACCGGCTGCTCGTGTACCGCGTCCAGCAACAGGGCGAGCTCGCGGCGCTGGTCAATCCCGAGATCGAGTGGGCCGGACGTGACACCGAATCGATGGAGGAGGGTTGTCTCAGCCTGCCCGGGGTCCTGGTCGACGTTGACCGGCCGATCCACGTGCGCGTCCGCGCCAAGAACGAGTACGGCGAGCCGATTCTGATCGAGGCTTCGGGGCTCGAGGCCCGGGTCATCCAGCACGAGATCGATCACCTCGACGGCGTCCTGATTCTCGACCGGACCTCGCGCGATCAGCGCAAGGAGGCGATGCGCGTCCTGCGCGAAGGCCAGCAGGCCGCCTAGGCGGCCCGGGCTGGCCTGACTGAACGGCCCCGAGCCAGGGCGAGACGACACGCTCGTGCGCACCGTCTACCTCGGCACCTCCGAGTTCGCCGCCGCCGTGCTGCGCCGTTTGGCGCAGTCGCCCCACCGGCCGGTGCTCGTCGTGACGCGGCCCGACCGCCCGCGTGGCCGCGGCCGCAAGCTGGCCTCCCCGCCGGTGGCCGATACGGCGCGGGAGCTGGGAATTGCGGTTGAGCAGCCGGCCTCCGTCAACGACGACGCCGCGCTCCGCACGATCCAGGCCGTCGCCCCCGAGGCCGTCTGCGTGTGCGCGTTCGGCGCGCTGATCACCGAGCCCCTGCTTTCGCGCTACGAGATGCTGAACCTCCACCCGTCGCTGCTCCCGCGCTGGCGAGGCGCCGCTCCGATCGAGCGCGCGATCATGGCGGGCGACGAGCGGACCGGCGTGTCGATCATGCGGCTCGCCGCCGGCCTCGACAGCGGTCCCGTGTGCGCCCAGGCGGTCGAGCCGATCGGCCCGGAGGACACGTACGGGAGCCTCGCCGCGCGCCTGGAGGTGCTGGGCGCCGACCTGCTCGTGCGCACCCTGGACCTAACGCCGCCCTGCGTTGAGCAGGACGAGGCCGGCGTCACCTACGCGGCCAAGATCGAGACGGGCGATCGCGAGCTCGATCCGAGCCTCCCCGCCGTCGAGCTCGAGCGCGTCGTGCGGGCGCTGACCCCGCACATCGGTGCCTATGTCGCCCTCGGCGACGGCACCCGCCTCGGCGTGAGCGCGGCGCGCGTGCTCGACGACGGCCCGGCGCCCGGAGTCGTGTCGTTCGAGGGAGCACGGCCGGTGCTGGGGTGCGCGCAGGGGGCGCTCGAGCTCGTAACGGTGCAGCCGCCGGGGCGGCGACCCATGAGCGGCGAGGACTACCTGCGGGGCCGGCGCTCCTAGATGCCGTCGAGCTCGGCCACGAGGGCAGCGCGCGGCGCCGTCTCGCCGGCGCGCGAGTGCGCCATGAGGGTCATCCGCCGGGTCTTCGAACAGGGCGCGTACGCCGATCGCGCGCTCGCCTCCGAGGCGGCGGGGCTGGATCCGCGCGATCGGGCGCTCGCGATGGCCCTGAGCTACGGAACGGTGCAGCGGCGCGCCACGCTCGACCACATCGCCGCCCAGCTCGTCGACCGTCGGCTCGAGCGCCTCGAGGCGCCGGTGCTGGCTGCGCTGCGGCTGGGGCTGTTCGAGCTTCTCTTTCTCGGGGGCGTGACCGACTACGCGGCCGTGAACGAGTCGGTCGAGCTGGCCAAGCGCGCGAGCCCGCACGGCGCGGGACTCGTCAACGCGGTCCTTCGCCGGGCGGCGCGCGAGGGAGCCGGCCTGCTCGAGGGTCTGAGCGACGAGACGCCCGCCGGGGCGGCGCTCCTCCATTCCGTGCCGGACTGGCTGGCCGTCAAGTGGTGGGATGAGCTCGGGGGCGACGAAGCACGGCGACTGATGCGCGTCGTCAACCAGCCGGCCGAGTCGGCGATGCGAGTAAACGCACTCGCCGCCACCAGCGAGAGCGTCGTCGCCGCGCTCCCGGTGGCTAGCCATCGGGCGGTCGATCCCGCCGGAGGTGCGCTGGGCGATCTCCCCGAGGCGCTTGTGCTGGACGGGCCGTTCGACGTCCAGAGCTCGGAGCTCTGGCGCTCGGGCGCCGTGGCGCCCCAGTCGCGGGCGTCGATGCTCGTCTCCCGGATCCTCGACCCCAGGCCCGGGGAGCGTGTCCTCGACCTGTGCGCCGCGCCGGGGGGGAAGACGACGCACATGGCCGCCCTGATGGGGGATCAGGGCGCGATCGTGGCGGTCGAGAGGCATCCTGGTCGCGCGGCGGCGCTCGAGCGCACCGCCTTGCGGCTTCGGGCCACGAGCGTCCGGGTCGAGGTGGCAGACGCCGGCGAGACCCGGACCGACGGCCCCTTCGACCGGGTGCTGGTCGATCCGCCGTGCAGCGGCCTCGGCACCCTGCAGTCCCGGCCCGACCTCCGCTGGCGGGTCCGGCCGGAGACGATCGGCGAGCTGGCCGGCCTGCAGGCGCGGATCCTCGCCGCCGGCGCTCATGTCCTCCGTCCCGGCGGGACGCTCGTCTACTCGGTGTGCACGATCTCGCGGCAGGAGGGGCCGGAGGTGCTCGAGCGGTTCGTGGGCGAGCACCCCGACTTCAGTGCCGAAAGCGTTCTGCAGCTGCTGCCGCATCGGGACGGGACCGACGGGTTCTTCATCGCCCGGCTGATGCGTTGCTGAGGACCTGCTAAGTGGTCACAGATGTTTTCTGCCGCGCGAAAGGGTGGTAATGCGGCGCGGTCCGGGCGCCGCCGCCACACAGGCGGTTACCCTACGTTTACGTTGACCGAACCTTCGTCCTCGCTCAAGCTCGGTCCGGAGTGCCCGGGGTGCGGCGAGCCGTGGCTGCGTCCGACGGCGGCTCCCGGGCGCTACCGGTGCGTCTACTGCCTTCAGCGCTACGAGCTCGTGTCGGTGTGTCCCAACTGCGGCGAGCACTCCACGATCGTGCGGATGTCGAGCACCGCGGTGGTGGCCTGCAACCACTGCCACGGCAGCATGCTCCGGGCCGTCTGACCGTGGCGAGCGAGACTCGCGCACCGTCCGAGGACACCCTCCGGCTGCTGCGAGAGCGACGGATCGCGCCGTCGATCCTGTCAGCCGACTTCGCCCGCCTGGGCGAGCAGGTGGGCGAGGTCTTGGGGGCGGGCGCCCGCGTCATCCACGTGGACGTCATGGACGGTCACTTTGTGCCTCCGATCACATTCGGCGCGCTGATGGTGCAAGCGCTGGCCGACCAGGTGCACGCCGCCGGCGCGGTCATCGACGTCCACCTGATGATCGAGCGCCCCGAGCGCTACGTGGGGGATATCGCCCGCGCCGGCGCCGACAACATCACGATCCACGTCGAGGCGACCCCGCACGTCCACTACGCGCTGCAGACGATCCGCGAGGCCGGCTGCTCGGCGGGAGCGGCCATCACTCCGGCGACGCCCGCGGGCAGCCTGGACGAGGTCGCCCACGAGATGCTCGATCTGGCTCTCTGCATGAGCGTCAACCCGGGGTGGGGCGCCCAGAAGTTCATCCCCTGGTCGCTCGACAAGATGGCGCGGATGCGCGCCGCGCTGCCCGATCACGTCGCGCTGGAGGTCGACGGCGGCGTGCACGAGGGCACCGCGCGTCCGTGCGTTGACGCGGGAGCAAATCTGCTCGTGACCGGGTCCGCGGTGTTCGGCTCGTCCGACCCGGCCGCGGCCTACGCCGCCATCGCGGCGGCGGCGGGCATCGGCTGAGGCATCGCGCTCGCGCCCTCGCCGGGACGTCGAGCTACGGCCTCGGACGCTAGGCTGCCGATGGTGCATGTGGCCATATTGCGAGCGGCTACCGGGCTGCTGGTCGCCCTCGTCCTGTGCGCGGGCTGCGGATCCAGCGATTCCTCGAAGGTCAGCACCGCGGCCTACGTAAAGACTGTGTGCTCGGCGATCTCGCCGCTCGAGCACGACGTCGTCACGCGCACGCAGGCGCTGAGCGCCGCGACGGCGGCGAACGCCGTCCAGGCCAAGAAGACCCTGGAGGGATTCTTGGCCGCGGTCGGTCAGGATGCCGACCAGGCCGTCTCGCGCATCAGCGGAGCGGGGACGCCCGATATCTCCAACGGCAAGGCGGTCGCGTCCGACATCGTCAAGGCCTTCACCCAACTCCGCGACGCCATGCACGCCGCCGGCAAGAAGGCCAGCTCGCTCCCGACGAGCTCCCCGTCCGCCTACAAGACGGCCGCTCAGGCGTTGAATGCCAACGTGCGCGCCTCGCTCAACAACATCGATGCCAGCGGCCTCAGCAACCCGGCTATCGAGCAGGCGGCGGCCAAGGAGCCCGTCTGCAAGTCGCTAAGCGCCGGCTGATCCGGCGATCGCGGCGGAGGCCGGCGCGGGCCCGCGCCGGTAGAGGGCGGACAGCAGCACGCACAGCAGGAGCGTGGCGGTGAAGTAAGAGACCTCGACGCGCGTCACCTCCGAGGAGATGGCCGGGATGAGCATGAGGACGACGAACAGAGCCGCTGCCGTCAGCCAGGCGACCGCGGCCTGGCGGTTGCGGCCACGGGCCAGCGCGGCCTGATTGAACGTTCCGGAGACGAGATGGAACCCCATCCCGAGGCCGACCAAGGCCAGGCCCCAGCGGCCGTAGGTGAAGCCCTTGTTCCCGAGCAGGGCGGTCATCACGGGCGGCCCGATGGCGAGCAGCCCGATCGCCACGGCGCCGGCGAAGGCGGCGATCACCAGCACGGTCATGCGGATGGCGCGATGGAACTCATCGGCACTCTCGCGCGCCTCGAGGCCGGCGAGATGGGGAAGGATCGATGTCTGGACGGCCTGGAAGAGCTGGAGCGGCGCGCGGACGATCAGCAGCACGTTGAAGACAAAGCCGGTGATCCCGACCGTCAGCCCGGCCTTCGAGCCCGCCTTGGCGGCCACGATGAGGACGCCCGCGTTCATCAGCGTCTGCTCGGCGAGCATGATCCCGACCACGGATACCGCGAACCCGGCGCCGTGCTTGAGGGTGAGGTCGGTGGCGGCCTCCTCTATCTCGGCGTGCGCCGGCCCCTCGCGCGCCGCGTCGGCGGCGGGGATCGCCGATGGAGCGTTGACCCGCAGGCGCGAGAACGCGAACGGGATCACGCACAGCGAGGCGAATGGCGCCACCGCCATCCCGAGGCCGACCGCTCCCTGGCCCGAGGCGATCCCGACCGCGACGGCCAGCGCGAACAGGAACCGCGAGGTCGACTCGAGGAAGACGAGGCCGCCGTACAGGGCAAAGCGCTTGTGCCCGGCCAACCACCCCCGAGCGAAGTAGCTCGCCGAGTAGGCAAGGACGCCGATGACGAGGATCCAGTACAGCGCGCCCGAGCCGTCGAACATGCCCTGCTCGATCTCGTGGCGCAGCGCGAGCGCGACGATCACGAACACGAGCGCGAACCCGAACTGGATCATCGCCGGGATGCGCAGCGTGTGACCGTGCAGTCCGCGGGCCCGGCGGTCGGCGATCGTCCGCGAGAGCAGCTGCTCAACCGGGCGGTAGATCACCGACAGGATCACGAACATGATCGCCCAGAGCAGCGAGATGCGGCTGTAGGAGGCCGGATCAAGGACGTGGCTCGCCGTGGCGAGGTAGAGGAAGGTGAAGATGCCGGTCGAGGCGATGCCGATCGACAGGACCCGCGCCCCGGAGGCGTAAGACGGCTCCTCGGGGGTTCCGCCGCCGTCCGCGCCCGTGCCGTTCGGGCCTGGCGACGGAGCCTCGGTGCCGTCCGGCGCGGCCTTCGAGCGCGCGGGCGACCGGGCCTGCGGCGTCATCGCGACACTCGCACCAGCAGCATCGTCCACGGGAACGGGGAACGCGCCTCGGCGACCACGCCGTGGCGCTGCGCCGCCTGGATGAAGCCTCGCTTCGACCAGTGGTTCACGTGGCCGGGAGTGTTCCCGAGCTCACGGACGTAGGCGCCGCGGCAGAGGTTGAGCGCGCGCCACAGCGGCTCGCGCGGGACCGAGACGAGTACGTGCCGCGCGGCCACACGAGCCATCTCGGCCAGCGTGCGCTCCGGGTCGGACACGTGCTCGAGCACCTCGATGGCCGCGGCCAGATCGAACGATGCGTCCGGAAACGAGCGGAGGTCCTCGACGTCCATGGCGCGGAACTCGAGGTTCTCCCGGCGGCGCGTTTGCCACTGCGCCTCGAGCCTGGGATCGGCGAGATCGATGCCGACAATGGGCTTCTCGCCGAGCTGCTGCGCCCAGCGATAGGTGAGCACGCCCTCACCGCAGCCGACGTCGAGCACGGACTGAGGAGCGGCGGTCGTGAACAGGCGATCCAGCGTCGTCTCAAAGCCGGACATCAGGCGCCGGACGACCGGGTTGGTGGAGCCGTACTTGTCAAACGTGTTGCCTGTGGGTACGGCGGCCGGCCGCCCTCGGGCAGAGCTGGCGTCGTGGCCCGAGCTCATACCTCGAGGGGCTTGCGGTCCGCGGGGCCCGGCTCCTCGCTCCCGTTGTCCTCCTCAGAGCGCTCGGGGCGCGCACCGGGCTCGTAGTGCGAGGGACCGACGCCCAGTTGGAGCTCGATCCGGCGCACGCGCTCGAACGTCCGCTGCGAGAGCGTCCGCTGGGCGTCGAGCAGATCGCCGATCACGCCGAGCGCGCCGAGCAGCATCGCCGCGTTGAACAGCACACCGCCCGCGATCAGCTCCTGGACATGGCGCGTTCCCGCGTCGGGATGCTGCACGAAGAAGACCAGGAAGCGGATGAAGATCGCCATCGCGGCGACACCGAGAATCAGTGCGCCGGTCCAGAACACCCGGAGGGGCTGGTACTGGGAATAGACACGGAAGATCGACAGCGCATTGCGCCGAACGTAGGCGGCCGTCGAGGGGAACAGACGGGACTCGCGGGTCTTCGGGTTGGTGCGAATCGGCACGTGGTCGACCGCGACCTGGAGCCGGCCGGCCTGGATGATCGTCTCGAGCGTGTAGGTGAACTTCGAGACGGCCTGCACCTGCAGGGCCGCCTCGCGGTTATAGGCGCGGAAACCCGAGGTCGTGTCCGGGATTTCGGTCGAGGAGGCATGGCGCACGACCCACGAGCCGAGCCGCTGGAGCAGCTTCTTGGGCACCGAGAAGTGCTCGATGGTCTCCACCTGACGGTCGCCGACGACCATGTCGGCCTCCCCGCGCAGGATCGGGGCGACGAGCTTGGGGATGTCAGATCCCTCGTACTGGTTGTCGGCGTCGGTGTTGACGATCACGTCGGCGCCAAGCTTCAGCCCCGCGTCGAGCCCGGCCTGGAAGGCCGCGGCCAGGCCCTTGTGATTGGTCAGGCGGACGACGTGATCGACCCCGTGCTCGCGCGCGACCTGCACCGTCCGGTCGGTCGAGCCGTCGTCGATAATCAGCCACTCGACGACGTCGATGCCAGAGACCTCGCGCGGGAGGTGGCCCAGCGTCGCCGGGAGCTGCTGTTCCTCGTTGAAGCAGGGGATCTGGATGATGAGCTTCATTGGGTTTCGTGCCGGCCGTGAGTTTGAAACGAACTGTCCGGCAAAACGGAGCGCTTCGAGCGCACGAGGGGTGCCGACAAACGGTAGCGGGACCGCGGTCGGAGAACCGCGGCGCCCGGCGATGTCTCCCTTTATCAGAGGGTCATATCCTGGGTGTCCGCCATGTCCGGGACCACTGAGATCGACCGCCGCCACCTCGCGCGTGCGATCGACCTGGCAAAGGGCGGGTCGGGGCGGGTCAGCCCGAATCCGCTCGTGGGCGCCGTCATCGGCCGTCAGGACGAGGTCCTCGGAGAGGGCTTTCACGGGGCGGTGGGGGAGGCCCACGCCGAGGTGGAGGCGATCCGCGACGCCGACGGGACCGATCTGACCGGAGCCACCCTGTACGTCTCGCTCGAGCCGTGCTGCCACCAGGGCCGCACGCCGCCCTGCACCGAAGCGATCCGCCAGGCCGGCATCGAGCGCGTCGTCGTCGCCTCCGACGATCCCAGCGAGCACGCCTCGGGCCGCGGCCTAGGCATCCTGCGCGACGAGGGGATCGAGGTGGTGGTGGCCGACGGCGAGCTGGCCACGCGGGCTCGCCTGCTCAATCAGCCGTTTCGCAAGCACGCGCGGACCGGGCGCCCGTGGGTCCTCTTCAAGTCGGCGATGACGCTGGACGGCAAGGTCGCGACGCGGGGCGGCGACTCCAAGTGGATCTCGGGCGAGGAGAGCCGTCGGCTCGGCCATCACTGGCGCGCGGAGTGCGACGCGGTCGTGGTCGGGATCGGCACTGCGCTGGCCGACGATCCGCAGCTGACGGCACGAATTGAAGGGGTGGTCCGCCAGCCGCGGCGCGTCGTGTTCGATTCGCTGGCGCGCCTGCCCCTCGGCTCGCAGCTCGTCCGGGACGCGCGGAAGATCCCTCTCACCGTCGTGGTCTCGCGGGCCGCGCCGCGCACCGCCACCGATGCGCTCGCCACCCACGGCGCCGACGTGATCGTCGCCACCGGGGAGAACGAGCCCGCCCGGGTCCGCTCGGCGCTGGATCAGCTGGGGGCGGACGGGATCGGCTCGATCCTCCTCGAAGGCGGCCCGCATCTAGCCGGAGCGTTCCTCGACGCGGGCGAGGTCGACGAGATGCGGCTGTTCCTGGCGCCGATGGTGCTGGGCGGCCGTACCGCCCGCGACCCGCTCGAGGGCGAGGGGGTCGATGCGATCGCCGACGCCGCTCGGGCGCTGACGCTCGAGTGCGAGCGCGTGGGGGCGGACCTGCTCGTCTCGGCGCGGATCAAGGAGTGGTAGCCGGACCCATGTTCACCGGGATCGTGCAGGGGATGGGCCGGGTCGCCGCGGTCGACCGCGGCGACGCCGGGGCGCGGATCACCATCGAGACGCCGCTCGTCTCGGAGCTGAGCGCCGGCGACTCGATCGCCATCAACGGCGTGTGCCTCACCGCGGTGTCGCTCGAGAACGGCTCGTTCGAGGCCGACGCCATGAACGAGACGCTCACGCGCTCCTCGCTGGGCGATCTCGCGCCCGGCCTGGAGGTCAACCTCGAGCTCCCGCTGAGGGCGACCGACCGCCTGGGCGGCCACGTCGTTCAGGGTCACGTCGACGGCGTCGGCACGATCGCCGAGATCACCGAGGACGGGTTCGCCCGTCGCGTCCGCGTCGAAGCTCCGGCCGGGCTCATGCGTTACGTGATCGAGAAGGGATCGATCGCCGTGGACGGCGTGTCGCTCACCGTGGCGGAGCTGGACAACCGATCGTTTACTGTCTCGCTGATACCGGAAACGCTGGAACGCACGAACCTCGGACAAGCCGGTGCGGGCGGCCGAGTGAACCTGGAGGTGGACGTGTTAGCCAAATACGTCGAGAAGCTGATGGGCGTGGGTCGATGAGCTCGGTGAAGACGCCGTTCGCCACGATCGAGGACGCGATCGAGGACATCCGCCAGGGGAAGATGGTTGTCGTCGTCGACGATCCGAACCGCGAGAACGAGGGCGACCTGACCATGGCCGCCCAGTTCGTCACCCCCGAGGCGATCAACTTCATGGCCAAGGAGGGCCGCGGCCTGATCTGCCTGTCGCTCACGCCCGAGCGGTGCGATGAGCTCGGGCTGGATCTGATGGCGGCTAAGAACGAGTCGGCCTTTGCCACCCCGTTCACGATCTCGATCGAGGCGCGCTCGGGCGTCAGCACCGGGATCTCGGCCGCCGATCGGGCGCGCACGATTCAGGTCGCGATCGATCCCAAGACGAGCCCGCGCGAGCTCGTCCAGCCCGGCCACGTGTTCCCGCTGAAGGCCAAGCCGGGCGGCGTGCTCGAGCGAGTCGGCCAGACCGAGGCCGCGGTCGATCTGGCTCGCCTGGCCGGTCTGATCCCGGCCGGGGTGATCTG
>DATBYI010000436.1:0-6169 GCA_036513815.1 Solirubrobacteraceae bacterium | reverse complement strand
CGAAGCAGTCAATTCGTCGGCAAGCACACCCGAATTGCCGATCAGTACATCGAGATGCAAAACCAGCGCCGACCCGGACTTACCGACTTTTCAGGGTTGCGCTCGCACGCACGTCCGGGATTCCTGCTCAGCGTCAGCGTCGCCGGATTGATCGGCGTCGCCCTGCTCACGCTGGTCGTGTCCCGCATCATGAGTGCCTCGATTCGGACCGATCAACTCGCCAGCGCCACGAGTTCGGTTCAACTGCTCGCCGCCGCCAGCCTCGCACCGGACCTGAACCACACCGGACGCCTGAGCGCGGCGAAGCTTAATTCGCTCGACCAGGACACGCTCGCGGCGCGGCGCGCTGCAGGCGTCTCCGCAGTCAGTATCTGGAATTCGCAGGGACGAGTGCTCTATGCGAGTAACCATCGCTTGATCGGCGGCAAGACGCCACGCTCCAAGGGAGTGCTGGCCGCGTTCGCGGACCAGACGATCACCACCGTGGAGGGCGCCACCGGCGACCAACGGATAGATATAGCGGTCCCGATCTATGGCCCGAAGGTCGGGGAGCCGATCGGGGTGGCCCAAGTCCTCCTTCCTTACGCCCCGGTGGCGCAGGACATCTCAACTCGCACCCAGCGGATCGACTACGTCCTGATCGGCGCGGCGTTGCTGTTCTACGCCCTCCTGTGGCCGCTGCTGCTGCGGGCCTCCAAAGCGGTGCGCACCCAGACCGACCCGCAGAAGCAGGCTCTCATCCGCCAGCTTGCGAACGGCATGAAGCGGGAGGAGCTGTTGTTGCACTACCAGCCCACGGTGGACCTGACCGAGGGCCGGGTCGTCGCGGTCGAGGCCCTACTGCGCTGGCAGCACCCCAACCGCGGACTACTCGCACCGAGCGAGTTTCTGCCGACGGTAACCGACCGCGCTTTGAACTCACAGCTCGCCCTGCACACGGTCGGAATGGCCCTGCGCGACTGCCAGGAGTGGCGCGACCGCGGCATCGATGCCGCGGTCAACGTAAACCTCTCGGTCGCCAATGTGCTCGACGACGGCCTCCCGGACGAGATCGGCAAGATGCTCGCCACCTGCGGGATCCCGCCCAGGGCGCTAGGGCTCGAGGTCACAGAGACGGCCATCATCGCCGATGAGCAAAAAGCCACCGCGATGCTCAAGGCGCTCGACGGCATGGGAGTTCGCATCGCAATCGACAATTTCGGCACCGGTTACTCGTCGCTTACCTGCTTACGAGATCTTCCGGTCAGCGAGCTGAAGATCGATCGCGAGTTCATCGTGGGCCTTCGCGTGCGCCCGCGTGACAAGGCGATCGTTCGTCTGATCACCCGGCTCGCGCACGGGCTCGAAGTCAAGGTCATCGCCGAAGGCGTGGAGGACGAGGAGACCGTCAATGAGCTCGCCGAGCTCGAGGTGGACATGGCCCAGGGGTATTACTTCAGCCGTCCGCTGCCGCTCGCAGAGCTCGTGGCCTGGTTCGAAGATCCGGCCATCGCCGGCCGAGTCGCCCCGGCGCCACTGGTGTCCGCGGCGGTCTGAGTGGGATGAAAACGTGCGTCTGCCGTCCGTCCCGTCGCTCGCGGCCGCGTCGCCGCGCAAGCTGCTCATCGCCCTTGGCGCACTGCTGATCTCGAGTGCGGTCGCCGTCGGCTCGGGGGCGGATTTCAACTCGACCTCGGCCAATCCTGGCAGCCTGATCACCACGGGAACGATCGTGGTCACGGACTCGCTCGCCGGACAGTCGATTCTGAGTCTCAGCGCGATCAAGCCGGGCGCCACCAATTCCGGGGCGGTCAATATCACCAACGGGGGGAACGTCTCCGCTTCATTCACGCTGGCCCAGGCGAACCTCGTCAACGTGCCGGCCTCTCCCGCGCTGTCGAGCAAGCTGACGTTGCTGGTGCAAGACCTAGGAGATCCATCTTGTACGGTCTCTTGTCCGGCCGCGGTGACCGTGTACGCGGGGACGCTCGGCTCAATGGGGACCTTGACACTGGGTACGTTCGCGGCTGGTGCGACGCACCGTTACACGTTCAGCGTTACTTTTCCGGATGGCGGGCCGGGCGGCGCGGACAACGCATACGGTGGGGCCGCGACGACGGTGGGTTACCAGTGGACCGCGACACAATAACCGTCAGACGGCTGCCGGTCGTCCCGCGGGCCGCCCCGTCCGTCACGGCAACTCCCGAACCCGCCGTCCCGTCGAAACTGATGCGCCTACCCCGCACGGCAGGCCGGGTAGCGCTCAATGTGGTCTTCGTAGCGATGATGGCCTGCGTGGCCATCATGCTGGTGCCAGCCGCGCTCGGGTTCCAGCGCTACGTGATCCTGACCGGGTCGATGACCGGCACCTATGACCGCGGATCGATCGTGTACGACCGCCCGGTCCCCGTCGCCG
Organism: Solirubrobacteraceae bacterium; assembly: GCA_036513815.1. GTDB lineage: Bacteria > Actinomycetota > Thermoleophilia > Solirubrobacterales > Solirubrobacteraceae > Palsa-465. Next base: position 3,774 of record DATBYI010000436.1, on the reverse strand, counting down.
ACCTGAAGGTGGGGGACCCGATCACGTATTCACCACCGCCCGGCTTCACGCATCAGGCCCGCGTTACTCACCGGATCTGGTCGATTCACCGCGGCCCGGACGGAGAGCGCATCTTCAAGACCAAGGGCGACGCCAACCGACATCCTGATGTGTGGCGGTTCACCCTGAACCAGGCAACGCAGGAGCGAGTCGTCTTCCACGTCCCCGAGGTCGGCTATCTGTTCCTGCTGCTCAGCCTGCGGGACTTTCGCATCGTCCTCGTCGGCGTGCCCGCCGTGATCATCGGTCTGATCCTCATGCTCCGCCTGTGGCGCGAGGCCGGGCAGGAGGCACGCCGCGAGCAGCTCGCGGGACTGGGATGGCGAACGCTCGCTGATCCTGGATCCGGGGCGGTTCTGCCGCCGCTTGAAGGGCCCGCTGCTGAGCGCCGCCCGGCCAGGCTCGATCTGCGCCTGCCGCCGCTGCGCGCCCGATCGGCAGATCGCCGCTCCGCGCCGCGGATCGTCCGGCGGTCGCGCCTCGACCTCAGCGTGGCGCTGCGCGTCCGGCGGCTCGCCTCCGTAGGCGCTGCGGCAGATCGCGTCGATGCTCGGGGAATCTCGGTCGAGCACGAACAGCCCTGTCCCGGCGCGAGCATCGCGACGATCCGCCTACTGGTTGCGCACAGCTCGTGAGCCTCATGCGGTTGCCGAGAACGCTCGATGGGATCGCCGGCACGACGTCCGCCGGGTTGAGTCGTCGATGCTCTGGACACGTCGTCGTTGTTTGCGCGATTTGCGCGTAAGTACGTCCCGAATGCCGATAACAGGCGTGCGCCGCCCGTCGGTCTTCTCGTTTCCCTGCTCCTGCGCCGCGGTGTTCACCCTCTATCTGCACGGGAAGCGCGACAGGAGCTGGCCGTGTCCAGCACATCATCCGAACCGAGCTTTTCTGCCGGTGAGAGATCGCCGCCGCCGTCGCGGGGTTACAGGAAAGAGCAGCGAGCCGAAAGCTTTGCTCAGATTCGGCTGACGCGTTCAGGGTTGCTGGCTCCGGTGATTGCCCTGATCCTGACGATCAGCGCAATTGCGGGCGTGTGGTTGCTCCTGGGGCAAGTCAGTTCAAGCCGCGCCACCCTCGGCGCCGCCGGTGCGATGCTTCTGCTGCTGGCGGCGTTCGGATACTTCTACTTCCGCTCCGTCGCGGCCCACCAGGCCGTCGAGCGGCTGGCCGGGGACAAGCAAGCCCTGCTCGGGATCAGCCGCAGCGAGACGCGACCTGACGCCCTCCCACGAGGGCCTGGGGAGCTGCTGTTGGTGATCTTCGACCTGGACGGTTTCGAGCGAGCCAACGACATCTTCGGCCACCCCAGCCGCGAGTCGACGTGCCGACAGGTCACCGACGTACTGCTGCAGGTCATCACCGAACAGGACGCCTCGCTCGACCTGCACGTCGAACGCGTCTCCGAGCTCGCCGGCACGCTGGCCGAAGCGCTCGGTCAGCCCGAGCCCGAGACGCAACGGATTCGTCTGGCCGCCAAGTTGCACGACATCGGGAAAACGGCCAATCCGGCGGCGCTCCCTTGCAAGCCCAGTCCGCTCAACGGGCATGGGCGGGAGTTCGTGAACCGCCACCCCGTGATTGGAGCGCGCATCGTCTCAGCCGCGCCCGCGCTGGCAAACATTGCCCCGATGATTCGCTCAAGCCACGAGCGAATCGACGGACACGGATACCCCGATGGGCTCACGGGCGAGAACATCCCGCTCGGCTCACGGATCATCGCCGTCTGCGACGCCTACGAAACAATGACCGCCGACCGGCTCCAGCAACCGGGACTCAGCGTCGACGCGGCACTGGAAGAACTCAAACGCCACGCCGGCACCCAATTCGACGCGAGGATCGTAAAAGTCTTCAGCGACATCGCGCTGTACCGCAGCTCCCCCAGCGAGCCCGACCCGAACACCCTCACGACATCAACCACACTCAATCCGCGGCACACATCGCGCTCTCGCCGACGCCCAGAGACGCGAATCGATCACTCGCGCCGCCCGTCGTGATCCCGGCCTGAGCCGCTCATCGCGCCAGGCGGCCACTGCGCCTCGCGATATCGGTAGCCGATGAGGGAGGCTGGTATGTCGGTCCCCGAGCTCACGGCGTGTACTCCATAACGGACGTGCTAACCCGGGGGCGCCGTCCTTGTACAGCTTCTATCGAAACTCGTCTACTAAAGGAACGCTCCGTCGCGTTGGAGCGGCGCCCTCGCACAACATGCATTCCTATGGTGGAATTGAATCATTGCGTCCGTGATTGTGTTCAATCCGCCCGCCCAAGGCCGCCGTCCGCGCCTGGAGCGAGAACCACGGGGTGCACGCACCCGGAATCACGACGATGAAGGTTCTGATCGCCGAGGACTCGGCGGTCGCGCGCGTCGCCCTGGAAACGACCTTGTCGAGCCTCGGATATGACTGCATCGTCGCGGAGGACGGCGAGGCCGCCTGGGACCTGTTCCTAGCTTGCGCGCCCGACGTGGTGATCAGTGACTGGTTGATGCCGGGAATCGACGGAGATGAGCTGTGCCGTCGCGTCCGTGAGCACCCTGGCCCTTCATACACGTATTTCATCCTGCTCACATCGTTAGCGGCGCAAGCTCACGTCGTCCGAGGAATGCAGGCTGGTGCCGACGATTATCTGAAGAAGCCATTCGACACCGATGACCTGAACGCCAGGCTGATTGCAGCCGCGCGCGTGCGCGCCCTCCACGAGCGGCTACACGCTCAGCAAACGCAGCTGGAGGTGTTGAACATGTCGCTATTCGAGGAGGCGCGCCGGGATCCGCTCACCCACGTCGGGAATCGCATCGCTTTGGGCGAGCAACTTCCGCAACTGGCCGCACGAGCCGAGCGATACGGTCAGACTTACTGCGTTGCTCTCTACGACGTGGACCATTTCAAACTCTTCAACGACACCCAGGGCCACCTCGCGGGCGACCACGTGCTGAGCGCGGTCGCAACGGCGATTGCGAGTAAGGGCCGCACGGAGGACACGGTTTACCGATACGGTGGCGAGGAGTTCCTAGTGGTCCTACCGGAGCAGGACGTGGAAGACGCCCGAGCCGCCACCGAGCGGGTACGCGAGGGCATCTTCGCGCTGGGCATTCCGCATCCCGCATCCGGCGTGGGAGCGGTCGTGACGGTCAGTGCAGGTGTCGCCCAGCTCGAGAAGGCCGACGCGGGAGACTTCGAGGCGGTCCTCAGACGTGCTGACGCCGGGCTCTACCGGGCAAAGGGGCACGGCCGCAATCATGTGGATGTCAGTCTTCCGGAACTGATCGCCAACTGAACGGGGCGAGGCTTCGGGTCTCTGCGCCGGCGCCTACGCCGCCGTCGAGTCGCGCATCGTGTCTGGTCACCGACGAATGACTTGCCCATAAGGATGTAATGCTCAGAATAATCAATGGCCGGTTCGCGGGACCAACACGACACATAGCGATCGCCAGCGGCTTGATCGTCGTGCTCGTCGCGCTGACGATCGGCGTTGTCACCTTACGTTTCGGTGCAAGCACAGACAAGTACGAAGCAGCGCTGGCCACTGAACCGTCGACCTTCCTGGTCAGTCAAACTCGAACCTCGCTGTATGACATTTTGAACGCGGTCCGGAGTTACGACGCGAGTCCCACTAGGGTGCGCTCGACGACGGCGGCGGCGTTCGGTGCTGCGTTAGGTGCCGAGCTGGGCCAGCTAAACCAGCTCGCTCTCGCCGAACGGAGGGGGCGACAGGGGGCGACGGTCCGAGCGG
>DATBYI010000435.1:0-2545 GCA_036513815.1 Solirubrobacteraceae bacterium | reverse complement strand
GGCGCGACGGTCGGCGAGGTGCTCGACTCCCTCTACGAGCGCTACGGCGAACTGCGCAGCCGGATCGCCGAGGACGGCGGGCTGCGCCGCTTCGTCAACGTCTACGTCGGCAGCGAGGACATCCGCTTCCTGGACGGCCTCGACACGCCGGTGTCCGACGGTGACGAGGTGACGATCCTGCCAGCGGTCGCCGGCGGCTGATCCACGTGGACAGTGCGCCACTCCCCGGGCCCACCCCGGACAGTGGCGTGTCGTCCACTTCTAGTGTGGACCGTCCGCCACCCCTCGGGCCAACCCCCGGGCAGTGGCGCGTCATCCATTTCTAGTGTGGATGGTGGGCCACCGCCTCGCCAGGAGGGTATGAGTGGCGCGTGATCCACACGCGCGGTACGCGCCTAGGTCCGGGGAGCGCTGGCGACGCTCACGCCGATCCCGACCGGACACGCCACCCCGGTCCCCGAGTGACAGTCATAACCCCACGGGGTCTTCTCGAGGTACTGCTGGTGGTAGTCCTCGGCGTAGTAGAACGGGCCGGCGGCGGCGATATCGGTGGTGATCTCCGGATAGCCCGCCTCGCGCAGGCGTTCGTTGAACGCGCCCCGTGTGGCCTCAGCCACCCGGCGCTGCCCGTCGCTCGTGTAGTAGATCGCCGAGCGGTACTGCGTCCCGACGTCGTTGCCCTGGCGCATCCCCTGGGTCGGGTCGTGGTTCTCCCAGAAGCGCTTGAGGATCTCCTCGTAGGAGGTCTGCGCCGGGTCGAACACGACCAGCACCGCCTCGGTGTGTCCGGTCCGTCCCGAGCACACTTCCCTGTAGGTCGGGTTGGGCGTGAAGCCCCCCGCGTATCCGACCGCGGTGCTGTACACGCCGGGCGCCTGCCAGAACACGCGCTCGGCGCCCCAGAAGCATCCCATCCCGACGATCGCGCGCTCGAACCCCTCGGGGAACGGAGGTCTGAGTGGCGCCCCGAGCACGGCGTGATGCTCGGCGACGCGCATCTCGCGATCGCGGCCGGAAAGCGCCCGATCCGGTTCGACCATCGCCTTGTTGCCGCGTAGTCCAAACATGCCCACAGCGTAGTCGCGGGCCTGCGAGGAACCGGGAACGATTCACGAAACACTGCGGTACCGTTGGACGCATGGGCGGCGAACCGGACGGCGGGCGCGGAGGGGTACGGCGACGACGGCTGCTCCTCGCCGGACTGGCGGCCTTGGTCCCGGTCGTCCCCATCGTGATCGGCCTCGTGATCGGCGCTGGTTCCGGCGCCGGCGCGGCCACGACGCAGACCCTGCGGCTGAACCAGGCGCCGCCAGCGGTCACCCGAACCCAAGCCGCTCACACCCAACCGGCCATTCCCGGGGGATCCGGGTCGCTCGTGGCGCTCCTGCGTCGGGCCACTGCCCTGCGCGCCACCCCCGGCGGACGGACGCTGACGCGCGTGCAGACCAAGACGCAGTTCGGGTCGCCGGCCGCGTTCTGGGTGGTCGACCACGTGCCCGGGTGGCTGGGAGTGATCAGCTCCCAGGCCGGGGATAACCGCGTCGCGTGGATCGCCCAATCGTCCGCGTCGCTCAGCCGTGTGCCGTGGGAGCTGAAGGTCTCGCTGGGAGCCCGCCGTCTGACCGTGCTCGAAGGCGGCAAGGCGGTCGCGCATTACACGGTGGCGGTCGGCGCGTCGTACGCGCCGACCCCGACCGGCCGCTTCGCGGTCACCGACCGGTTGCTCACCGGTGATCCGTCGGGTCCGTATGGCTGCTGCATCCTCGCCCTCTCGGCGCACTCCCCCCACGCCATCCAGGGCTGGACCGGTGGCACTCGGATCGCCATCCACTCGACCCCCGAGACGTCGAGCATCGGCGAGGCGGCGAGTCACGGCTGCGTCCGGGTGACGTTGGCCGATGGGCGCTGGCTGCTCGACCACATCCCGCTCGGCACGCCCACGCTCATCAGCAGCTAGCCGGCTTGAGTGGTGCGCCGGCTGCGCCGGCGCCTCCTTCGTTTTTCCCGCCCCGCCTCGGGTACTCGGAAGCAATACCGAGAACGAACCTGAAAGGAGCCGTGGCCAATGGCTGATGAGCTCAAGGGCAAGCACGTGGCGTTCCTGTTCACCGAGGGGGCCGAGCAGGTCGAGGTGACAGAGCCGCTCGAGGCGGTCCGCAAGGCCGGCGCCGACGTCGACATCGTCTCGCTCGAGCAGGGCGAGGTCGAGATGTGGCAGCACTTCGACAAGGGCGACAAGATCAAGGCCGACAAAGCGGTCTCAGAGGCCAAGGCCTCCGACTACGACGCGCTCGTCCTGCCGGGCGGCGTCGCGAACCCCGACCAGCTGCGCGGAGATAAGGACGCGGTGAAGTTCGTCCGCGACTTCTTCGAGCAGGACAAGCCGGTCGGCGTGATCTGCCACGGACCGTGGATGCTCGTCGAGACCGGCGTCGCCAAGGGCCGCAAGGTGACTTCGTGGCCGAGCCTCCAGACCGACCTGCGCAACGCCGGCGCGGAGTGGGTCGACGAGGAGGTCGTGGTCGACAACGGGCTCGTCACGAGC
>DATBYI010000434.1:0-3291 GCA_036513815.1 Solirubrobacteraceae bacterium | reverse complement strand
GCGAGCAGTCCCATCAGCACCGGCAGGTTCTGCTCGGGCGGCGTGCCGCGGAAGTGCTCGTCGAGAGCGTGGAACCCGGCCAGCATCTCCTTGAAGCCGTCGGGGCCGACGGCGAGCATCGTCGAGAGCCCGATCGCCGAGTCCATCGAGTAGCGCCCGCCCACCCAGTCCCAGAACTCGAACATGTTGTCGGCGTCGATCCCGAACTCCTTCACCTTCTCGGCGTTCGTCGAGACGGCCACGAAGTGCTTGGCGATCGCCCGCTCGTCGCCCAGCCCCGCCAGCGCCCATTCGCGCGCGGAGTGCGCGTTGGTCATCGTCTCGAGCGTCGTGAACGTCTTCGAGGAGACGATGAACAGCGTCTCGGCGGGGTCGAGGTCGCGCGTCGCCTCGACGATGTCCGTCGAGTCGACGTTCGATACGAACCGGAAGGTCATCTCGCGCTCGGAGTAGTGCCTGAGCGCCTCGTAGGCCATGACCGGGCCGAGATCGGAGCCGCCGATGCCGATGTTGACGACGTTGCGGATCGGCCGGTCGGTGTGGCCCCGCCACTCCCCCGAGCGGACCCGGTCGCAGAACGACGTCATCCGGTCGAGCACCTCGTGCACCTGCTTGACCACGTCGACGCCGTCGACGATCAACGACGCGCTCTTCGGCATGCGCAGCGCGACGTGCAGGACGGCGCGGTCCTCGGACACGTTGATGTGCTCGCCGGTGAACATCGCCTCGATCCGGTCGGCCAGACCGGACTGCTCGGCCAGCCCGGTCAGGAGCGGGATCGTCTCGTCGGTGATCCGGTTCTTTGAGTAGTCGAGGAACAGGCCGACGCCCTCCGCCACCATCCGCTCGCCCCGCGTCTCGTCGGCGGCGAACAGCTCCCGCAGATGCTTGCCGCGCACCTCGCCGTAGTGGGTCTCGAGCGCCTTCCACGCCGGCCGCTCTCGTAACGGGCGAACGCTCGGCATCACACGCGTGCTCATCAGGCCTCCGGGAATCCGATCGGAATCTGTCCGCGGATCCTGACAGAGACCCGGGCCCCGCGGTTAGAGGCTCACTCGGCGGAAACGGCCTGGCAGGCGGGGCAGATGCCCCAGAAGGTGACCTCGGCCTCGTCGACGAGGAATCCGCCGGCGTCGCTCGGCGTCAGGCACGGCTCGCGGCCGACGACGCAGTCGACGTCCTGGGTCGTGCCGCACGCGCGACATACGACGTGGTGGTGGTTGTCCCCGACGCGCGTCTCGAAACGGGCCGGGCTCCCGGCGGGCTCGATCCGGCGCAGCAGCCCCGCCGCGCTCAGCGCGTACAGCGCGTCGTAGACGGCCTGGGTGGACAGGGTCCCGATCAGCCCGCGGGCTCGTGTGGCGATCGCGTCAACGTCGGGATGCCCGCCGCTTTCGGCCACGGCCCGGAACACCGCGAGCCGTGGCGCGGTGACCCGGAGCCCACGCGAGCGCAGCTCATCGGGCAGTTGTTCGACCTCGATCCCCATGGGTAACCGATAGGCACTATACCGGTGTAATCCGGATGTAAACCAAGCATTGATTCATTCCAGAAAATGGGTAGTTTCCATCTGTCCCACGAGAAACGAGAACGCGCGAGGAGCGATTATGTCTGACGAGGCCCGTAAACCGCCCATCACGACCACGGACTCAGGAATCCCCGCCCCCAGCGATGAGTTCTCGCTGACCGTCGGCCCGGGCGGCCCGACCGTGCTGCACGACCACTACGTCGTGCAGAAGATGCAGCACTTCAACCGCGAGCGCGTACCCGAGCGCGTTGTGCACGCCAAGGGCTCGGGCGCCCACGGCTTCTTCGAGGTCACCGAGGACGTCAGCCAGTACACGAAGGCCGACCTGTTCCAGCCCGGCAAGCGCACGCCGCTGTTCGTCCGCTTCTCGACCGTGGCCGGTGAGCTCGGGTCGGCCGACACCGTGCGCGACCCCCGCGGGTTCGCGATCAAGTTCTATACCGAGCAGGGCAACTACGACCTGGTCGGCAACAACACCCCGGTCTTCTTCGTCCGCGACGCATCGAAGTTCCAGGACTTCATCCACTCCCAGAAGCGCCTGCCCGACACCGGCATGCGCTCGAACGACATGCAGTGGGACTTCTGGACGCTCTCGCCCGAGTCCGCCCATCAGGTCACGATCCTCATGTCCGATCGCGGCACGCCGCGCACCTACCGCAACATGCACGGCTTCAGCAGCCACACCTTCTCCTGGCTGAACGCGTCCGGCGAGCGCTTCTGGATCAAGTACCACATCCGGACGGTCCAGGGGATCGAGAACTTCACCGACCAAGAGGCGGCCGACATGGTCACCGAGGACCCCGACTTCCACCGCCGCGACCTTCGCGAGGCGATCGACTCGGGCAACGACCCCGAGTGGAGCCTCGAGGTCCAGGTCATGCCGTTCGCCGACGCCGCCGACTACCGCTTCAACCCATTCGACCTGACCAAGGTCTGGCCCCAGGGCGACTACCCCCGCATCAAGGTCGGGCGGATGGTGCTCGACCAGAACCCGGAGAACTTCTTCGCCGAGGTCGAGCAGGCGAGCTTCAACCCGTCGAACCTGGTGCCGGGCATCGGACTCAGCCCCGACAAGATGCTGATGGGGCGGATCTTCTCCTACCACGACACGCATCTGCATCGCGTGGGCACCAACTACGAGCAGCTCCCGATCAACCGGCCGCGCTCCCCCGTGCACTCCTACAACAAGGACGGGGCGATGACCTACCACCACAACGGCGATGAGCCCGTGTACGCGCCCAACAGCTACGGCGGCCCGCAGGCCGACACGGCGCTCGGGCACGAGGTCACCTGGGAGGTCCCAGGCGCCGAGGTCGGCCGCTACGCCTACGAGAAGCACGCAGGCGACGACGACTTCGTCCAGCCCCGCACGCTGGTCAACGAGGTCATGAGCGAGACCGACCGCAACCATCTCGTCACGAACATCGTTGGCCACGCCTCGAACGAGGTCACCGACGCCATGCAGTGGCGCGTGATCGCGTACTGGTCGAGCGTGGACGCGCAGCTCGGTGCGCAGGTCGCAGCCGGCCTGGGTAAGAGCGACGGCGCGTCGGCCAACGGCGCGCAGGCAGCGGCACAGGAGTTGCTGGCCAGTCGGGCCAACCGCGCCTAAGGCGCCGCCCTCAGGCGCCGCCGACCCCCCCAAATTCAGGCGCCCCCGTCAGGCGCCGCCGACCCCCCAAATTCAGGCGCCCCCGTCAGGGCCACCGACCCTCCCAATCGGGCTCCGTCGCCGAGCGGCCGGCTCAGGTTCAGCCGGCCGC
>DATBYI010000433.1:0-2949 GCA_036513815.1 Solirubrobacteraceae bacterium | reverse complement strand
ACCGGTCAGGCCGAAGCGCATCTCGATCACCTCGCGCTCGCGCTCGGGCAGCGCAGCCAAGGCGCGGCGCAGGTTCTCTCGCCGCAGCCGCTCGGAAGCCAACTCGAAGGGCGACTCTGCCGTCTGGTCCTCGACGAAGTCGCCGAGCTCGGACTCCTCTTCCTCGCCGATCGGCTTCTCGAGCGACACGGGTTGCTGGGCCATCCTCAGCACGTCGCGGACTTCGCGAACGTTCGTCTCGAGCTCCGCCGCGATCTCCTCGGAGGTGGGCTCGCGGCCGAGCTGCTGGACGAGCTGACGCTCGACGTGCACGACCTTGTTGAGCTTCTCGACCATGTGCACGGGGATGCGAATCGTGCGGCCCTTGTCGGCGATGGCGCGGGTGACCGCCTGGCGGATCCACCAGGTGGCGTAGGTGGAGAACTTGTAGCCGCGGCGGTAGTCGAACTTCTCGACCGCTCGGATCAGTCCCATGGACCCCTCTTGGATGAGATCCAAAAACGTCAGTCCCCGCCCCAGATAGGACTTGGCAATCGAGACGACGAGACGCAAATTCGCCTCGATCATCCGCTGCTTGGCCTCCATGTCGCCGCGCTCGATCCGGCGGGCGAGGGCGACCTCCTGCTCGGCCGTCAACAGCGCGACCCGGCCGATCGAGCGCAGGTAGAGCCGCAACGAGTCGAGGCTCGGCTCGACCGTCAGGTCGATCTCGACCTTCTTCGAGGTGGACACTTCGGGGCGCGGCTCTGAGGCCGCCGCCGCGCTCGCCTCGACGCTCGAGTTCTCGGACTTGGCCGGACGGCCGTCCGCCTCGACCACTTCGATGCCCTGGTCGTCGAGGTACGCGTGAAGCTCCTGCACCTGCTCTTTGCTGACCTCGGACTCCTCGAGCCAGTTCTGGATCTCGTCGAAGGTCAGGTAGCCACGCTCTTGACCTTCAGCGATCAGCGGTCGCAGCTCTTCCAGCTCCGCAATCGGAGCGTCATCGCTTAACAGGATCGTCGACTTATCGCTCACTCGCCCCGGAGCTCCTCCCTATAGGCGCGCCACGAGAAACCCCAGCCAGGGGCCCCCGGCGGCCCGCTCTCTCTCGTTCTCCCAATGCGCCGGTCAGGAGTGATACCACAATCGGCGCGGTTGTCCAGGCTCCTCGGTATGGGGTTTGGCGGGAACGGGCACCCGTCTACCCTGTAAGTGATGGCTTCGCACCCCACATCAAGCGTCCCGATCACCGACGTCCAGGCCCGCCGGCCGGCCGTGCAGCTCAGCCTTTCGCGCGTCGGCGTCACCGGTGTCGAGAAGGTGATCCGCATCCGCCACAACGGCACCGAGCAGCTCTTCTCGGCCAGCTTCGAATGCGTGGTTGAGCTCGGCCGCAACCAGAAGGGCGCGCACATGTCGCGCTTCGAGGAGGTCATCAACGAGGCGATCGGCGAGGTCGTGCTCGGCGAGTCGACGTTCAAGGTCGAGACGCTGGCCGAGCACATCGCTCAGCTCGTGCGCACGCGCCAGGACGTTCGCCGCGCCGAGGTGAGCATCGAGGCGCGCTTCCCCGAGCACAAGCCGGCGCCCGTCTCCGGCATCCAGACCCAGGAGCTGTACACGTTGCACGGCGCGGCGGCGTGCACCGAGCTGGGCACGCGCCGGCTGATCGGCGTCACGGCCCAGGGCATCACGGCGTGCCCGTGCGCGCAGGAACTGGTCGCCGGAGCCGCCCGGTCAAGACTCGAGGAACACGGCTTCGACGAGGACGACATCGAGAAGATCCTCGACGCCGTTCCGGTGGCGACGCATAACCAGCGCGGCCTGGGCACGCTACACATCGGGTGCACGGAGCTGTGCGACGACGAGATCGACGCCGCCACGCTGCTCGAGATCGTCGAGCAATCGATGTCCTCGGAGATCTACGAGCTGATGAAGCGTTCCGACGAGGCGCACGTGGTCGAGAAGGCTCACCGCCGCCCCCGCTTCGTCGAGGACTGCGTCCGCGAGATGATCCGTGGCGTCGTGGACGCGTTCCCCCAGCTGAACGACGCCGCGTTCGTCGAAGCGCGCCAGGTCAATCTCGAGACGATCCACCAGCACAACGTGGTGGCCGAACGCTTCGGCACGCTGGGCGAGGTCCGTGACGAGCTCAGCAATGGCATCGCGCCGGCGGTCCAGACCACCCGCCGCGCCTGGCTCGACGCGGTGCGATAAGCCAAAATGCGCGCCGTACTCCTCGAACGCCAGGGCGAGCCGCTCAAGCCGACGAGCCTTCCCGAGCCGACCCCGGGGCCGGGGCAACTCCTCCTGAAGATCAGCGCGTGCGCGGTGTGCCGCACCGATCTGCACCTGCGCGACCACGAGATCGAGGCGACGAAGCTCCCGGTCGTGCTCGGACACCAGATCGTCGGGCGCACCGAGGACGGTCGCAGGGTTGGCGTGCCCTGGCTCGGCTGGACCGACGGAACCTGCAAGTACTGCACATCGAACCGCGAGAACCTGTGCCTCAACGCGCGCTTCACGGGCCGGGATATAAACGGCGGGTACGCCGAACTAACGGTCGCCGACGAGCGTTACTGCTTCGAGTTGCCCGACGAGCTCGACGACGAACAGGTCGCACCGCTTCTGTGCGGCGGTCTGATCGGCTACCGGTCGTTGAAGCTGGCCGGGGACGCGCACCGGCTCGGGCTGTACGGGTTCGGATCCGCCGCCCACATGATCTGCCAGGCGGCCGTCCACCAGGGCCGCGACGTCTACGCATTCACGCGCCCAAACGACACGCGGACCCAGGACTTCGCAAAACAACAAGGCGCCATCTGGGCCGGCGGCAGCGACGAGACCCCGCCGGAGCCGCTCGACGCGGCGATCATCTTCGCGTCCGCCGGTGAGCTCGTGCCCCAGGCCCTCAAGGTGCTCGACCGCGACGGGACGGTGGTCTGCGCCGGCATCCACATGACCGACATC
>DATBYI010000432.1:0-2338 GCA_036513815.1 Solirubrobacteraceae bacterium | reverse complement strand
GTACCTGTACGTATCGGACCGCTCGAAGGGCGCCGTGTCGGTCATCAGCTTCAAGACGCGCCGCGTCGTCGCGACCTGGCCGATCCCGGGCGGCAGTCCGGACATGGGCAACATCTCCGCCAACGGCCGCGTGCTCTGGCTGTCCGGGCGCTACGACGACGCCGTGTACGCGATCGACACCCGGAGCGGGAAGCTGCTGGCGCGGATCCCGGTCGGGGCCGGGCCACACGGGGTCTGCGTGTGGCCCCAGCCCGGCCGCTACTCGCTCGGGCACACCGGGATCATGCGATGAGCGTGCAAGGCGTCGCCGTCAGGCGCCGCCGCCACCGCCCACCTCTCCCCGCTCGACCCCGCCCACCTCTCCTCGCTCGACCCCGCCGTCACCGCCCACCTCTCCTCGCTCGACCCCCAGCAGCAGGCGCTTCTTGTCGAGCCCCCCGGTGTAGCCGCCGAGGCCGCCGTCGGAGTGCAGGATCCGGTGACAGGGGACGATGATTGGGATCGGGTTGGACCCGAGGGCGTTGCCGGCAGCGCGGAAGGCACGGTCGTTTCCGGCTTCGGTCGCCATCTGCTTGTAGGTGGCGGTGACGCCGTACGGAATCCTCGCTGTCGCCTCGAGCACGCGCCGGCCGAACCCCCGCGTGAGTTGCCAGTCGAGCGGGACCTCGAAGTCCCGGCGCCGGCCGGCAAAGTACTCGTCGAGCTCGCGCCGCGGCTCGTCGAGCCGGCGCGGGGCCGCCAGTACGCGTGGCGAGACCCTGGCCGCGAGCTGCTCGAGCACGGCGTCCTGATCGCTGTAGTCGACGTAGGCGATCCGGACCACGCCCTGCGGTGTGGCGGCGACGAGCAGCTTCCCGAGGGGCGAGTCGAGCGTCGCGTAGGCGACGTCGAGCAGGCCGGCGGCGGCCGCCACCTCGGTCAGGTCGGGTAGGCGGTCCGCCGTCGGCGAGGCCCGCCTGAGGGCTTCCTCGATGTCGCTCATGGTTGGTACTCCGTTCGCAGTCTTTTCAGGGCTTCGTGGACGTTCCGCCTTGCCGCGTCCTCGCTCGTGCCCATCACGGCCGAGATCTCGTCATAGCCCGCGTCGGCCACGTAGCGGAGGGCGAGGGCGGTGCGCTGCTTGGGCGGGAGCTCGCGGACGCGGAGCCACAGGCCGTCATCGCGCATCTCGCCGCCCGGCGCGCCAGCGCTCGGAGCTGAACCGTCCGGCTCGGGTACTTCCGCCACCGGAACCGCCTGCCGGCGCCGCGCCCGCACGTGGTCGATCGCCTTGCGCGAGGCGACCGTGAAGATCCAGCTCTTGAGGTTCGATGCGTCGCGGAGCCTCGGGTAGGCGCGCATCGCCGCCAGCCACGTCTCCTGGTAGCAGTCGTCGGCGTCGACCCGGCCCACGCTGGCCACCAAGAAGCGGTGGACGGCCGGGCCGTGCGCGTCGAGCAGGGCCTGGAAGGGCGGAAGGTTCACTGCGGGTGAAACGCGCCGGCGGGGCATCTTGTGAGATGGTGGCGCCTGGGGCTTGCCGTTGCCCGCGGGTTCCCGGTACCTACCGCGCGTTCCGCTCCTGTACGCAAACTATTTGCGTAGAGGGCCGCGGGATCACCTGCATAAGGCGTCACTAGACGCGTCCTTCTCCGGCCGTGACGGCTTACGCATGCCCCACGTGCGTAATTCGTCACGGCGATTCGATCTCGTGCCGCGTGTCGACTTACGCAGGTCGACCACGGTGCCGGGCTACCGATGATTCTCGGTCCGCTGGGACGTCTCAGGACCGACGGCGCCGGCAAGACGCCGATCACCACTTGCCACCAACATCCGTTCGCTATACAAGGACATCTATGGCTCGAGCAATATGGTCAGGCGCGATCAGCTTCGGTCTGGTCAACGTGCCGGTGAAGCTCTACTCGGCGACGTCGCCCAAGACGGTCCGCTTCAACCAGCTTTCCAACAAGACGGGTGCGCGCATCCGGCAGAAGCGCGTCGACCCGACCACCGACGAAGAGGTCCCCTTCGAGGACATCGTCAAGGGCTACGAGATCACGCCCGACCGCTACGTCGTGATCACCAACGAGGAGCTCGACGCACTCGATCCCAAGGCGACGAAGACGATCGACATCGAGGAGTTCGTCGACCTGGCCGAGATCGACCCCATCTACTACGACCACAACTACTACCTGGCCCCGACCACCGGTGGCGCCAAGGCCTACCGGCTGCTGGTCGACGCAATGCGCGAGTCGGGCAAGGTTGGCATCGGCAAGGTCGTACTTCGCTCCAAGCAGCAGCTTTGTGCGCTCCGTCCCACCGGCGAGGTGCTGACCCTGACCACGATGCTGTGGGGCGA
>DATBYI010000431.1:0-2952 GCA_036513815.1 Solirubrobacteraceae bacterium | reverse complement strand
CCCGTTTTCGACGACACTTGAGCGCTTCCGGTCAATGGCCGGGGAAAGTGAGGTTCAGGTGCCCAGAACGAGGCCGCCGTATCCGGAGGAGTTCCGTCGCGAGGCGGTCCGGCTCGCGCTGCTTGGTGACAAGCCGCAGCGCCAGCTGGCCAAGGATCTCGGCATCTCTGATGTCACGCTGCGGCACTGGTTGAAGGAGGAGCAGGCCGTCCGTGGCGAGCGGCCGGGCGGCTTGAGCGGCGATGAGCGCGAGGAGCTTGCGCGGTTGCGTGATGAGAACGCGAAGCTGCGGATGGAGCGGGAGATTCTGCGAAAAGCGGCGGTCTTCTTCGCGAGGGAGGACGACGGGCGGTAGGCGAGTGCTACTCGTTGATCGCTGCGGAGAAGACGAACTTTCCCGTCGCTGTGATGTGCCGTGTGCTCGGCGTGAGCCGGACCGGGTTTCATAATTGGGAGCGCAGGGCGCCGTCTGACCGGGCGCTGACCGACGCGTGGCTGACCGACAAGATCAAGCGCATTCACGCGCAGAGCCGTGGCGTGTATGGGGCGCCGAGGATCCACGCCGAGCTGCGGCTCGAGCACGACGTTCGGGTCGGGCGCAAGCGGGTTGCGCGGTTGATGAAAGCCGCCGGTATCTCGGGCGTCAGGCCCCAGAAGCGGGTCGGGACGACGATCCGGATCCCGGGCATAACGCCCGCGGGCGACCTGGTCGAGCGCCAGTTTGGACCGGACCGCCCGAACGTGTTGTGGGTCGCTGACATCACCTTACCTGCGCACCGGCGAAGGCTGGCTCTACTTGGCCGCAGTGCAAGACGCCTACTCCCGGCAGATCGTCGGCTGGTCGATGACCACACACATGCGCGCGACGCTCGTGGTCGACGCGCTGAAGATGGCGCTCACGCGCCGGCGCCCTGAGCCCGGGCTGATCCACCACTCCGATCACGGCAGCCAGCCCGAGTTCAACCGGTCCTCGCAACAGTGTGTAGTCCGCGGGACTGTAGGCGGTTCGGGTGACGGACCGGGCGACGCGCTCATTGGTTAGCGAGGCGAGCTGAGGTGGGACGACGCGGCTGTCGTCGCGGAGGCTCGCCCGAGGGCGGGCCGCAGCGGCGATAGCCGCGTGCGCGCCGGCCGAGACCCCCGTCTGGCGCGCTCGTGGTGCCAGACTTGTCACTGTCTGGTGCGGTGTGTGGGCGAGTGTCAGTTCGTCGTTGACAGGTACTCGTTGAGCGCTTCGGCCGGGGTTCTCCAGCCCAGCGTCTTGCGAGGCCGGCTGTTGAGCGCGGCGGCGACGGCAGCGAGGTCCTCAGCGTCGTGACGGGCGAGATCGGTGCCGCGGGGGAAGTATTGGCGCAGCAGCCCGTTGGTGTTCTCGTTGCTCCCGCGCTGCCAGGGGCTGCGTGGGTCGCAGAAGTAGACCGGCAGCCCGGCCTGAACGCGCAGCTGAGCGTGATGGGCCATCTCCGCGCCTTGGTCCCAGGTCAGCGAGCGGCGCAGCTGCTCAGGCAGCGTGACGATCGCCGAGCTGATCGCGTCACGGACCGCCTCAGCACCGTGCCCAGCCAGCGCCGGGCCGTTGTGCACCCGCGGACCCTGGGCGCTCATCGGTGGAAGATGCAGCAGCATCGTGAAGCGGCTTGAGCGCTCCACCAGCGTCCCGATCGCCGAACTGCCCAGCCCGAGGATCAGGTCGCCTTCCCAGTGCCCAGGGACCGCCCGGTCCTGCGCCTCAGCAGGACGCTCGCTGATCATCACCTCCTCGGTGATAAACCGCTTGCCGCGGCTGTGCGCGCGAGCGCGCGGGACCCGCAGCGCCCGTCCGGTGCGCAGACAGGCGGTCAGCTCGCGACGCAGCGCGCCGCGTCCTTGAACGTAGAGCGACTGATAGATCGCCTCATGAGAGACACGCATCGATTCATCATCGGGGAAGTCCAGACGTAGCCGCGCGGAGATCTGCTCAGGACTCCACGCCTTGCCCCACCGCCGGTCCTTGCGACGGCCATGACGACGACCAACCCAGCGGACCTCCGGACCCGCCACCATGCTCCCGTCCGGCCGCTTGACCGCCCCGGAGAGACGGTCCTGCACATACCGACGCAGCTCGGCGTTGACCGCCAGCTTCGCCGGCTTGGGACGTCGGGCGCGCAGATCGGCATGCCACTGCGCCGTCGAGGCTCGATAGTCCATACGGCCCCCACGCGTGGCCGCATTGCGGCGCAGCTCACGAGAGAGAGTCGACGGTGACCGACCGAGCTGACGGGCGATCTCCCGCACCCCGCAGCCGGTGGCGTGCAAGACCGCGATCTCCTCGCGCTCTGCGAAGGACAAATACCGGCCCGACGGCGGGGCCTGAGTGACCGTCGGCATGCCGCCACCCTCCCGAAACCATCGGACACCCACCACGCCCGACACCCCAGCCTCCGCAGCGGCTTCGATGCTCGTCGCACCGCTCGCGATCGCCGCCCAGAACCGCTGGCGATGCTCGCGGCGCCCCACCGGTGGACGCCCTGGCGAACGCATCGCTGGCCGCCCCGCCCGATCCGACACCCAGCCCTTCGGCCTGCCCATCGCAACCCTCCTCGATCAAGCGTTGCAACGACCACTTGAATCCGCCCAGTACGTCTCGCTGGCGTTCGGGCGCGCCGCTCGCGACGCAGGGATCGCAGTCTCGATGGGCTCGCGCGGCGACGCGTATGACAACGCCGTCGCCGAGACGTTCTTCGCGACCCTGAAGAAGGAGCTCGTCAACCGCCGCACTTGGCCCTCAAGACTCGAGCTGCAGTCCGCGGTGTTCGAATACATCGAGGCGTTCTACAACCGCCGACGCCGCCACTCAACCCTCGGGATGCTGTCGCCCATCGCCTACGAACAACTACGACTCTCGCCGCTATCCAGTTGAGATCAATCGCTCAAACAACAACAATCAACAAACAAACCCGGTGTCACGCAAAC
>DATBYI010000430.1:0-3275 GCA_036513815.1 Solirubrobacteraceae bacterium | reverse complement strand
GGGCTATACCAGCGACGAGATCGCCGCCGCGCTCGTGATCAGCCGGAAAACAGTCGACCGCCACCGGGCCAACATCCTCGACAAGCTCGGGATGCGCAACGGCGCGGAGCTGACGCGCTACGCGATCCGCCGCGGCTTAGTTGAGCCCTGAGGCACCGCCGCAGGCGCCGCCGACAGATTCATAGAAACTCCCCCCTGCAAATCGGGACTTACACCTATGGCCTGTGCGGGCGGCGCGTGCCACGGTCCGCCCCCGTGAACGAAGTCCTCATCGCCTTCAGTCGCCCCGCCTCGCTGGGCGAGTCCGAGATGCGAGCCTGGATCGCCGAGCGCGCCAGGGAAAGAGGCCCGGCGCTGATCCTGGGCCGACCGGACCCGGCCAGCCAGCACGTACTGCGCGTACGCATGCACGGGGAGTCGGTCGAGGCGGCCGAGGAGCAACTCACCGATCTGATGCTGGACATGCGCCTGCTGGGGCTCCGCCCCGCTCTCGTCGATCCAGCAGAAGATGGGTAGGAATACCAATAGCTCGTCCTCCCCTTTGCCGCTTTGCTCAGGCGCTGCACTGCCGAGATGCTGATCGGAGAGAGGAACGATGGCTGACGACAACGGTGCGTCCGGTGCCGACGCCAGGTCGGACGATGAGAGGAACGCTTCTCCGCGTCCGCTGAAACGGTGGCGTGTCGTCGTCAGGGGTACCGCTGCCGCGTTGGTGAAGGAATTGCCGCGGAACGACCTGTCTGATGGACTTGGTCGCGCGCCGTCCAGGAAGGGACGGCTGAGTGAGCAACGCCCCACGCCGTAGATACCACGAAGCGGCGCACAAGCTCGCCCCGAGCGACGGTGGCGCCAACGGCAATGGCAACGGGAACGGCAACGGGAACGCCAAGCCGAAGACCCGTAGCTTCAACGAGGCGGCGCACAAGCTCGGTTACTGGCCGGTAACGCCGGCGGCGCACCCGACGCTCGCGGGCAAGGTCCTTACCCCGACGCAGGACGACCGCGACATCGTCGCCCATGCCGGCCGGTTGGTGCTCGCGCTCGGTGCGCTGGGCGTCGTGTTCGGGGACCTCGGCACCAGTCCGCTCTACACGGACCAGGTCCTGTTCAACGCGCACCGCGACGCCGCCCGCGCCACCGTGGCCGGGGTCTACGGCGTCACCTCCCTGATCTTCTGGGCGCTCACGATCGTCGTCTCGATCAAGTACGCGTCCGTCGTGATGCGCGCCCACAACCGGGGGGACGGCGGCGGGATGGCGCTCGCGGCGCTGATCCAGCGCCGGCGGGTCGGTCGTACAGCATTGCTCGTGACGCTCGGAATCTTCGGCGCCGGGCTGTTCTTCGGCGACGGGATGATCACGCCCGCGATCTCGGTGACCTCGGCGGTTGAGGGGCTGAAGGTGGTCTCGCCCGGTCTTTCCCATCTGGTGGTGCCGATCTCGCTGGGGATCCTGATCGCACTGTTCGCGATCCAGCGCCACGGGACGGGAGCCGTGGGCTGGCTGTTCGGCCCCGTCCTTCTGATCTGGTTCGCGGTCATCGGGATCCTGGGGGCACGCCAGGTCGTGATGCACCCGGGCGTCCTGGAGGCCCTGTCACCGACTTGGGGGGCGCGGTTCATGCTCGACCACGGGGTGGCCGCCTTCCTCGCGCTCGGAGGCGTGGTGCTGGCGGTCACCGGCGCGGAGGCCCTGTATGCCGATCGGGGCCACTTCGGCGCCACGCCGATCCGCCAGACCTGGTTCCTGATCGTGATGCCGGCCGTTGTGCTCTGCTACCTGGGGCAGGGCGCGCTCATCCTGGCGCATCCAAACACCATCGTGAACCCGTTCTACCTGCTCGTGCCGAGCGGGGGACGGATAGCGATGGTGTTCCTCGCCACCGCGGCGACGGTCATCGCGTCCCAGGCGGCGATCACCGGCTCGTTCTCGATCGCCCGCCAGGCGGTCCAGCTCGGGTTCCTGCCGCGGCTGAAGATCACCCACACCTCCGAGATGGAGGGCCAGATCTACGTGCCGCTGATCAGCTGGTTCCTGGCCGCCGGCGTGGCTGGACTCGTCCTCGTCTTCCAGCGGTCCGAGAGGCTCGCCGACATCTACGGGGTCGCGGTAACGGGCACGATGATCCTCGACACGATCTTGTTCCTCGCCGTAGCCCACTATCTGTGGCACACCAAGACGTGGAAGCTTGTGCCGGCCGGCGCGCTGTTCCTGATCGTCGAAGTCTCGTTCTTCAGCTCGAACCTGACCAAGGTCACGCATGGCGCCTGGTTCCCGCTTCTCGTGGGGCTGGTCGTCGCCACCGTGATGGTGACCTGGCGCAAAGGCCGCGAGATCCTCACCCGCAACCGGACCGAGGAGGAAGGCTCGCTCAATGACTTCCTCTACCAGGTCCGCATGGCCGACCCGCCGCTGCACCGGGTGAACAACGTCGCGATCTACCTGAGCCCCGGCAAGGAGACGACGCCGCTCGCGCTCAAGGCCGACGTCGATCACCACGCCGTGTTCCACGACAAGGTCCTGATCGTCTCGATCGAACCGATCAGTGTCCCGCACGTCGACGACCAGGACCGGTTCCTCGTCGAGACGCTCGGCAGCGGGCTGTTCAAGATCCTCCACGTGTCGATCCGTAACGGCTACCGAGACAGAACGAACGTACCCGCGGCGCTCGCGTTGGCCCGCAAGCGCGGGCTGCTGTTCCGCAGCCTCGACCTCGAGCACGCGTCCTACTTTGTCTCGCGCATGACGATCACGCCGACGAGCGGCTCGGGCATGGCGCGGTGGCGCAAGCGCCTGTTCATCGGCATGGCCCGCAACTCCGCGAGCCCGATGGACGCCTTCGGGCTCCCGATCGACCGGACCGTCGTCGTCTCCTGCCGGGTCGGGATCTAGGCCAGCAACTCCGAGTCGTACTCCTCGAAGATCTGCGCGAAGTCGTCCCGGTCGCCGGCGTGGAGCGCCTCGACCAGGCGATGGATCCGCGGCGTCATCACGAGCAGATACCGCGTCGGCTCCGCCACCGCGTTCCAGAAAGAGTGCGGCGTGCCGCGCGGGACGAGGATCGACTCGCAGGCCGCCACCTCGCGCCGCTCGTCGCCGACCTCGCACGCTCGGCCCACCCCACCGCGGTGAACGGCGATTCAACGCCCGCCATATGTGGGCCAAATCAGCACACTCGACCCGCCCCGCCGCGGTGAATGTGCATTCAGCGGCGCATACGGCGGGGAACCGCACGCTGGGCTGTGGGGGAGTCACGAGTGTGCGCTTATGACCCAG
>DATBYI010000429.1:0-2423 GCA_036513815.1 Solirubrobacteraceae bacterium | reverse complement strand
TGCGCCGCATCCAGGAGATGACGGCGGAGCTCGGCATGAACCTGGCCGGCGTCGAGCGTGTCTTCGAGCTCGAGGAGAAGCTAGGGGCGATGGAGCGCAAGCTCCATGGCCTCGAGAAGCGGGCCGGTGAGCTGAAGGCGGAGGTCGATCGGCTCGAGAAGGTGCGGCGCGAGCTGCGAGCCGAGATCGTGCCCTACGCCCGGGGCGGAGCGATCGTCCGAAACGCCGACGTGAAGAGGTTCATGATCCGCGCCCAGCGGACGGGCGACGGAGTGCCGCCGCCGGACGACGAGGCGAAGCGCCCGTCCTCGTGAGCTCCGGCGAGGGAGCGCAAGGGCCCGACGGCCCGCGTCGAGTTCTCGCGGGCCGTTATCGACTCGACGAGGTCATCGGCCGTGGCGGGATGAGCACGGTCTATCGCGGCACCGACCTGTCGCTCGACCGGGTCGTCGCGGTCAAGGTCGCGATGGACCCGCTGCTCGAGCGCGATCCGGTGTACGCGTCGCGCTTCAAGCGCGAGGCGCGCGCGGCGGCGGCCATCAGCAATCCCGGCATCGTCACTGTGTTCGATGCCGGCGCCGACGGGCCCACGCGCTACATCGTCATGGAGTACGTCGAGGGAGAGGACCTCGCGGCGATCCTGCGCAAGGAACGCCCGCTCGAGATACCGCGCGCCGTGCGCATCGCCGAACAGGTGGCCGGCACGCTGGCCGCCGCCCATGCGGCCGGAATCGTCCACCGTGACATCAAGCCGGGCAACATCATGGTCACCCCCCAGGGTCGTGTGAAGGTGCTCGATTTCGGGATCGCCCGGACTTCCGACGGGGTCAACCTGACTCAGACCGCGTCGGTACTCGGGACGGCGCCGTACATGTCGCCCGAGCAGGCGATGGGCCAACCGGCGGACGCCCGGTCGGACATCTACTCGCTCGGGTGCGTGCTCTACGAGATGCTCACGGGTGCGCCGCCATTCATGGGCGACCTCCCGGCTGCCGTGCTTCACCAGCACGTGCGCGTCGCGCCCAAGCCGCCGAGCGCTCGCAACCCCGAGGTGCCGCCGGCGCTCGACGCACTCGTGCTCGAGATGCTCGCCAAGTCGCCTGAGGACCGCCCGCAGACCGCGCTCGAGGTGCGCGACCGGCTCACCGCCTGGGACTCCGCGACGGAGCCGACCAGGTCGATCGCCGCGACGGAGCCGACGAGGCCCCTCCTCGCCGTGGCGCCGCCACCCGCCGACCCGCCGGGTGCCGCCGGCGCGCCCTCCAGGCGGTCGCGGCACGGAGTTCTGGCTCGTCCTCGCTCTGATCGCCGCGGTCGTGCTCGGGGGCGTGGTCGCATACGCGCTGGCCAACGGGAATTCGAGCAACCCGAGCTCGAGTTCGACCTCGAAGTCACATTCCACGCCGGCGCTGACCCACTCGACCACCACCCCGGCGAGTTCGACGTCTCACTCGACGAGCACGCCGACGACGACGAGCAGCTCGAGCAGCACGAGCTCCTCGACACCCACGACGACGACGAGCTCGACGACGTCGAGAGGCACGAGTTCGTCGACGAGCACGCCGACGACGTTGAGCACCCCGACGCCACCCGGCCAGGGCGGAACCCCGCCGGGCCAGGGCGGAACCCCGCCGGGACAAGCCAACAAGAGCGCGACGACCCCGTGAGCGCAGCCGCCGACTGGGGAGGGTCGGCGGCGCCTGACGGCCGCGCCTTGGAACAGTGGCTCGATGGCGAGCACGTTCGCCTTGCGAACACTGAAAAATCTGTCATAATCTAAGTCGTAGAGACTTAGATTTCGCCGACCCCGAGAAACCTAGAACGCCTATGCAACCAGACAGATTCACGATCAAGAGCCAGGAGGCCCTGCAGGCCGCACAGCGTCTGGCCGACGATCGCCACAACCCCCAGACGATGCCCGAGCACGTGCTCGCGGTCCTGCTCGAGCAGGACGAGGGAATCGTCGTCCCCGTGCTGCGCAAGCTCGGGGTCGACCCGGCGGCCGTGCGCCAGACCAACAACGAGGCGCTCGACGCGCTGCCGAAGCTCCAGGGCGCAGCGAGCCCCGAGCCCGCCGGCGGCTCCACCGAGCTCGTCCAGATCCTGGGCGACGCGGAGAAGGAGATGCGCGAGCTGAAGGACGAGTACGTCTCGACCGAGCACCTGATGCTGGCCATCGCCGACCACCCCGGCCAGGCCGGCCGGGTGATGCGCAGCGTCGGTGCCACGCGCGAGCAGCTGCTCAAGGCCCTCGCTGACGTTCGTGGCAGCCACAAGGTCACCGACCAGAATCCCGAGGAGAAGATCCGGGCGCTCGAGCGCTTCGGGCGCGACCTGACCGAGGCCGCCGCCCAGGGCAAGCTCGACCCCGTCATCGGCCGTGACGACGAGATTCGCCGCGTCATCCAGGTCCTCTCGCGACG
>DATBYI010000428.1:0-7229 GCA_036513815.1 Solirubrobacteraceae bacterium | reverse complement strand
GCGCCGAACCACCGCACCGCCTCGGCGACCGCGTCGGGGCCGAGCAGCGCGTAAGGATGATCGGGATGGCTCGCCGCGAACTCATCAAGGGCGCCCGCGGGCGACGACACGCGCCCCGGCGCGTACCCGAGCACATCGATCGTCCCCGGCGCGAGATGGGTCGAACCGACGCCCTTGGACAGCACGCACACGCGGGCGCCGCCCTCGGCCAGCCGCGCGCCGGCGACGAGGCCGGCGGTCCCCGCGCCGATCACGACCGCGTCGTAGTGGAGCTCGCCCCTCACGAAGACGCCACCGACTCGAGCTCGCTCGATGGCAGATGCGCCACGTCGAGCACCCCCTGAAAAATCCAATCATCAAACCGCGCCTGGCGAAGCTGGTCCCCGTACAACACCGGCCACATTCCCTTCCACCGCTCCTCGAGGAAGTGCAGCAGCGACTCGTCGGCCTGCTCGGCCGTGAGCCCGTCGAGCCCGTGCAGGATCCCGGTGGCGCGGAAGATGCAGAAGCCGCCCTGGCACGGCCCCATCCCCAGCCGCACCAATCGGCGCACGTCGTCAAGGTTCGTGGTGGCGCGGCGCTCGATCGCCTGCTCGAGCCTCACGCGCGAGACCATCTCGCACTCGCAGATCAGCTGCTCGTCGGCGAGATGGGCCTCCTTGCGGCTCAACCGCTCGCCGAGGTGATAGGTCGCGCCCTCCTCCGACCCGGGTAGCAACTCGGTCTTGGTCGTGCACGGACGCTCCTCGCCGAGCTGCTTGGAGACCGCGTTCATCGTCTCCTCGGCCATCAGCCGGAACGTCGTGAGCTTGCCGCCGGTGATCGTCACGAACCCGTGGACGCCGTCGCGCTCGGCGTGGTCCAGCAGGGCATGCGCGCGCGTGACGTCGCGCGAGTCGGTGTCGGCCGCCTTGGAGTCCTCGAACAGCGGACGGACGCCGGTCCACACCCGCAGCGCCCGGGCCTGCCGGAATCCGGGCACGAGCTTCTCGCCGTCGTCGAACATCGCGTCGACCTCGGACTGGAGCACGGTGTGGTCGTCGGGGTCGTCGGTGTTCACGTCGGTCGTCCCGATCACGCACACGGTCCGGATCGGCACGATGATGTCCCCGTCGGTCGGCATCTGGCAGCGATTCACGCACGTGTTCACCAGACGGTGGTTCATCGCGATCATGATCCCCCGGCCCGGCAGCACGCGGACGCCCTCGATCCCGGCCATGTCCGCGACGGCGCCGGCCCACGCGCCGGAGGCGTTCACGGTGACGCGAGCCTCGACGTCGATGTCCTCTCCGGTCGCAGCCCCGCGTAGCCGGGCGCCCGTCACCTGATCGCCGTTGCGGTGGATCGCAACCACGGCGTGGTAGGGCAACACTCGCCCACCCCGCTCCTGGATCCCCCGCGCCATCGCCCAGACTGTCTTCCAAACGTCGATGTTGCCATCGGGGACGCGGAACACCCGCGAGATGCCCGGGTTGAGCAAGGGCTCCTCGCGAAGAGCCTGCGCCGGCTCGATCTCCTCGCAGTCGACGCCGGTGTCCCGGCAGCCCTTGGCGAACACGTCGGCGTAGGCGGGGTCGTCAAACGGGGTCGTGACGAAGAACCCACCGATGTCCTCGATCGAGTCCGGCGAGACCTTCTTCAGGATACGGTTCTCGGCGACGCACTCCTGGGCCGCGCGCGGGTCCTTGACCGCATAGCGGCCGCCCGAATGCAACAGGCCGTGGAAACGCCCGCTGGTTCCCTCGGCCAGGTCGGCACGATCCACGAGCACCACGTCGTATCCACGTAGCGCGGCGTCCCAGGCCACGCCGCCGCCCGTGGCGCCACCACCGATTACGAGGACGTCGGTGGTGAGCGTCGTCATTCTGGGAGCCTACTCCGTCGAGGGCGGCCCATTGATCGGGATTTGTCGGCGGCGCCTGACGGCGGCGCCTCGGATCGCCGGCGCCTCACGGCGGCGCCTTAGACCGCCCTCGACCCGTAACTCGCCCCGTCTAGCTGCCCGCGTCGAACCAGTCGAACGTCCGGGTGACGGCCCGCTTCCAGTACTTGTAGAGCTCGTCGCGCGTGGCGGCATCCATTGTGGGCTCCCAGCGCTTGTCCTCGGCCCAGTTGTCGCGGACCTCCTGGGTGCTGCTCCAGAACCCGACGGCCAGCCCGGCCGCGTAGGACGCGCCCAACGCGGTGGTCTCGGCCACCACCGGGCGGATCACCGGCACGCCGAGGATGTCGGCCTGGAACTGCATCAGCAGGTCGTTGGCGACCATGCCGCCGTCGACCTTGAGCTCGTTGAGCGTGACGCCCGAGTCGGACTCCATGGCGTCCATCACCTCGCGGGTCTGGAACGCCGTCGCCTCGAGCGTGGCGCGGGCGATGTGCCCCGCGTTGACGTACCGCGTGAGGCCGGCGAACACGCCGCGGGCGTTGGACTTCCAGTACGGAGCGAACAGGCCGCTGAACGCCGGCACGATGTAAAGGCCGCCGTTGTCGTCCACCGACTTGGCGAGCTCCTCGACCTGCGGGGCCGCCTGAATCATGTGCAGGTTGTCGCGCAGCCACTGCACGAGCGCCCCGGTGATCGCAATCGAGCCCTCGAGCGCGTATACCGCCGCCTCGTCGCCGATCTTGTAGCAAACGGTGGTCAGCAGGCCCGCCTTGGACTGCACGGCTTCGGTGCTCGTGTTGAGCAGCATGAAGTTGCCCGTGCCGTAGGTGTTCTTGGCATCGCCGGCGTCGAAGCACGCCTGACCAAACGTCGCCGCCTGCTGGTCGCCGAGGTCACCGGCGATGCTGACGCCGGTCAGGTTGCCGGTCCTCACCTCGCCATAGACCTCGCTCGAGGCCTTGATGTCGGGAAGCATCGACAACGGCACGCCGATCGTGGCCGCGATGTCCGAATCCCAGCTGAGCGTCTTGAGGTCCATCAGCATCGTCCGGCTGGCGTTGGTCACGTCGGTGATGTGCAGGCCGCCGTTGGGGCCGCCGGTCAGGTTCCAGATGCACCAGGTGTCCATGTTGCCGAACACGAGGTCCCCGGCCTCCGCCTTGGCGCGGGCGCCGTCGACGTTGTCGAGGATCCAGCGGACCTTCGGCCCCGAGAAGTACGTGGCCAGCGGAAGGCCGACCTTCGTGCGGAACCGGTCCTGACCGCCGTCGGCGGACAGCTCGTCGACGATCTTGTCGGTCCGCGTGTCCTGCCACACGATCGCGTTCATCACCGGCTCGCCCGTGTTGCGATCCCACACGACGGCGGTCTCGCGCTGGTTGGTGATGCCGAGCGCAGCGATGTCGTCACGAGCCGCGCCCGCCTTCTCCATCGCCTCGTTGAGGACCTCCTGGCAGCGGGCCCAGACCTCCTTCGGGTCGTGTTCCACCCAACCCGGCTTGGGATAGATCTGCTCATGCTCCTTCTGAGATACGGCGACGACGCGGCCTTCGTGGTTGAAGACCATCGCTCGCGAGCTGGTCGTGCCCTGGTCGAGTGCCATCGAGTACTTCGCCATACGTGTTCTCCTTTAGCCCGCGAACGCCTCGGCGGCGCTCTTGAAGAGGTAGTAGGTGGAAGTCGCACCCGGGTCTTGGTGGCCCTCCGACCGTTCGCCCAGGTAGCTGGCGCGCCCCTTGCGCGCGAGAAGCGGCGTCGTTGCCTTCATGCCCTCCTCGGCGGCCTGCGCCGCCGTGCGCAGGCCGTCGTCCAGATCGGACGCCCCCTCCAGCGCGTCCACCGCCGGAATCAGCGCGTCCACCATCGTCTTGTCCCCCGGCTGTGCCTTCCCGCGCGCCTGGACTCCCTCCAGGCCCTTGCGCCACGCCGCCGCATAGGACGGCAGATCGACATCCTCCTGACCGGCCAGGGCATTGCCCATCTGCAGGAACAGCGTCCCGTAGAGCGGGCCGGCTGCCCCGCCGACGGTCGACACGAGCGCCATCGCCACGGTCTTGAGGACCGCCCCGACGTCCGCCTGCTCGGCGGCGCCAAGCCGCTCGACCGCCTTGGTCATACCGCGATTCATGTTGGTGCCGTGGTCCCCATCGCCGATCGCCGTGTCAAGCGCCACCAGCTCCTGGCGGTGCTCGCTCATCTCACCCGCGAATCGGTTCATCCAGTCGAGGGTGGCGTCGCGTGTGATCGCCACCGTCAGCTGCCCCGGCTCGTCACCGTCACACTCCCCAGCGCAGGGCCGGAGTGTTAACCGGCGCGTCCCAATAGTTGACCATCTCATCGTCGAGCTTGAGCAGCGTGATCGAGCACCCCTGCATCTCGAGCGACGTGATGTAGTTGCCGATCAGGTTGCGCTCGATCGTCAGGCCGTGCGCCTGGGCGATCTTCGCCACCTCGGCGTACATGATGTACAGCTCGATCAGCGGCGTGCCGCCCATGCCGTTCATGAAGACGAGCACGCGGTCGCCCGAATTGAACGGGAGATCCTCGAGGATGGGCGTCATCAGACGCTCCGCGATCTGCGACGCGGGCCCGATCTTCTCGCGGAACCGGCCCGGCTCGCCGTGGATGCCGATGCCGATCTCGACCTCGTCGTCAGCGAGCTCGAAGCTCGGGTTACCCGATGCGGGTGTGATGCACGGCGTCAACGCCATGCCCATCGACCGGCCATTCGCGTTGACCCGACGCCCGAGCTCCGCCACCTCTTGCAGCGACTTGCGATCCTCGGCGGCGCCGCCGCAGATCTTCTCGACCAGCACGGTCACGCCCACGCCACGACGCCCGGCGGTGTAGAGCGAATCCTCGACCGCCACGTCGTCGTTGGTCAGGACGGTCTCAACTTCGATGTCCTCACCCCCGGCCATCTCGGCGGCCATGTCGAAGTTCATCACGTCGCCCGTGTAGTTCTTGACGATGTGGACGACTCCCGCGCCGCCGTTGACGGCCTGGGTCGCCGCGTTCATCTGATCGGGCGTCGGGGAGGTGAACACCTCGCCCGGGCACGCCGCGTCCAGCATCCCCGGCCCAACGTAGCCACCGTGCATCGGCTCGTGGCCTGAGCCGCCTCCCGATACGAGCCCCACCTTGCCCTGGACCGGCGCGTCGATGCGAACGATGTACGCAGGGTCATACGACACGCGCACTCGGTCACCGTGCGCGGCTTCAACGCCATGAAGCGCGTCCTGGAGGACGGCGTCGGGCGCATTGATGAGCTTCTTCATGCCCTTTTCCCTTTAGACGGAGGAACCCTGGGTCAGGACCGCACACTCGGCGACGCGCGATCGTCGAGTGTGTCGTCGTGGCCCCCATACGTGCGTGAATGCACACTCACATGAATGGGGTGGTCGAGTGTGCGGAAGTGACGCACCTCGCTGACCACGCAGCTGCCAGCGGCGCTCCGCGGCCAGATCAGCACCGATAATGCCCAGCAAGCACCCTCCTTCTGGACCAAACGCTCTCCACCCTCGAGCCTTGGTTGCGACAATAACGGAAAGGGTGCGACAATGTCAAACACCGTTCGGACCGCGGTTTGGGCATGCCACCCGGCCTCCGTCGGACATCGGGCGGGCGAGTGGATTTGTCGGCGGCGCCTGTCGGCGGCGCCCTAGGGGAGGGCTGGAAAGTACCCGGTCGGATTCAATCCATCGAACGAGCCGCTGCCATCCTGCGGCTCCTGTCGGGACGCTCGCGCCGGCTCGGGGTGGCCGAGCTGGCGGGCGAGCTCCGGCTGCCGAAGGGGACGGTGTACGGCATCCTCCGGACCCTCCAGGCGGTCGGGTTTGTCGAGCAGGATCGTGACTCCGGCAAGTATCAGCTCGGCCCCGCGCTGCTGCATATGGGCTCGAGCTATCTCGACGGCAACGAGCTCCGCACCCGCGCCCTGAACTGGGCGGACGGGTTGGCCACGCGTAGCGGCGAGAGCGTGCGGATCGGCACCCTGCACGAGAACCAGGTGCTGATCGTTCACCACGTGTTCCGTCCCGACGACACGCGCCAGGCGCTCGAGGTGGGGAGCCTCCTGCCCGCGCACGCCACCGCGCTCGGCAAGGCGCTCCTCGCCAACCACAACTACATCGCGGCCGAGTTCGCGCCGGGGTCGCTGGCCAGCTTCACGCCCGCCACCGTGACCGACATCTACCGCTTCCGACAGGAGCTCGAGGAGATCGCCCAGCGCGGCTGGGCCGCGGACGTCGGCGAGCTGTTCCATGGGACCGCGTCGATCGCTGCGCCGATCGAGGATCGCCGCCGGGTAACGGTGGGCTCGATGGGGATCGCCGGGCCGATCGAGCGGCTGTGCGACGGCCGGCGGCCGCGCCCCGAGTTCGTCGACTACGTGCTGGAGTCGGCCCGCGCGGTCTCGCGCGAGCTCGGCGCGATTCCCTGGTGACCTCGCCCCCCGCATAGACTCCCGCTCGTGGCCATCAGCGGGCGCTACGTAGCGTCGATCGACCAGGGCACCGCGTCGTCGAGGTGCTTCGTGTTCGACGACCGCGCCCGGGTCGTGTCGGTCTCCCAACACGAGCATCGCCAGCACTTTCCCCGGCCGGGATGGGTCGAGCACGACCCCGAGGAGATCCTGCGCAACGTGCTCCTGGTCGTGCGCGTGGCCCTCGACAAGGCCGACCTGACCCCCCAGGATCTATGCGCGCTGGGGATCGCCAACCAGCGCGAGACGACCGTCCTATGGGACCGCCGCACGGGGGCGCCCGTGCACAACGCGATCAACTGGGCCGACACGCGGACCGATCGCATGTGCCGCGAGCTCGCGCGCAAGCACGGCCAGGAGATGTTCCGCGAGAAGACCGGGCTGCCGGTGACGACGTACTTCTCGGGGCCCAAGATCCGCTGGCTGCTCGACCACATCCCGGGCCTGCGCGAACGAGCCGAGGCCGGCGAGGTCCTGTTCGGGACGATCGACTCGTGGCTGATCTGGAACATGTGCGGCCGTCACGTCACCGACGTGACCAACGCCAGCCGGACGCTGCTGATGAACCTCCAGACCCTCGACTGGGATCCGGACCTGCTCGACGCGATCGGAGTGCCGGCGGCGATGCTTCCGGAGATCCGCGCGTCCTCGGAGGCATACGGCGAGGCCGGAGCACCGATCGCGGGCGTGCCGGTCGCCTCCGCGCTCGGCGACCAGCACGCGGCGCTCGTGGGACAAACCTGCTTCAGCCCCGGCGACGCGAAGTGCACGTTCGGAACCGGAAGCTTCTTCGTGTTGAACACGGGCGCCCGCCCGGTGACGTCCCACAACGGACTCCTGACGACGCTCGGCTACAAGCTC
>DATBYI010000427.1:0-3368 GCA_036513815.1 Solirubrobacteraceae bacterium | reverse complement strand
CTCGGCCAGGCAGGCCGCCAGGTGGGCGTGGTGGTGCTGCACGCCGACGAGTTCGACCCCGTCGAGCTCGAGCGCGTACTTCGTCGACAGGTACTCGGGGTGGAGGTCGTGGGCCACGACCTCGGGCTCGACCGCGAAGAGCCGCTTGAAATGCTCGATCCCTTCGAGGAACGAGCTCAGCGTCTCGTAGTTCTCGAGGTCGCCGATGTGGTGGCTCACCCAGGCGCGGTCACCGCGTGCGAGGCAGAACGTGTTTTTCAGTTCGGCACCGCACGCGAGGAGCGGGCGCGCCGTGCCTGAAGCGGGAAGGGGGATAGCGGCCGGCACATATCCGCGGGAGCGGCGGAGCACCACGGCCGGGATGGGGATTTCTTCGGCGGTTGCCGCCTTGGGGATTGTTTCGGCGGTTGCCGCCTTGGGCGCGCGCACGACCGAGTCGTCGGTGCGCGTCTCGATCGGCCGGTCGTGGACGAGGAACACGTCGGCAATGTCCTTCAGGCGCTCGAGGGCGTCCTCGTCGCGGTACGCGATCGGCTCGTCGGAGACGTTGCCGCTCGTGAGCACGAGCGGGACACCGACGTCGGCGAGCAGTAAGTGGTGAAGCGGCGAGTAGGGCAGCATCACGCCGAGCTCGGGCGCGCCCGGCGCCACCGCCGCCGCGACGGGGGCCCCGGCCAGGCGCGGGGCGAGCACGATCGGGCGTCCCGGGCTGGTGATCAGCTCGCGTCCAAGGTCATCCAGCGCGACGAGCGATTCGGCCACGGTCAGGGACGGCGCCATCAGCGCGAACGGCTTGTCCTCACGGTGCTTGCCCGACCGCAGCGCCGACACCGCGCGCTCATCGTCCGCACGGCAGGCAAGGTGGTAACCGCCGATTCCCTTGACCGCCACGATCGCACCGTCGCGAATTGCGGCCACGGCCTCCTCGAGCATAGGGAGCGACGGCCCGCAGGCCGGGCAGGCGTTGGGCTGGGCGTGAAAGCGCCGGTCGGACGGGTCCTCGTACTCGGCTCGGCAGGCCGCGCACATCGTGAAGCCGGCCATCGTGGTTAGGGGGCGGTCGTAGGGCACGCCGCGCACGATCGTGAAGCGGGGCCCGCAGTTCGTGCAGTTGATGAACGCGTAGCGGAAGCGCCGGTCGCTCGGGTCGAACAGCTCGCGCAGGCAATCGGGGCACGTCGCCGTGTCCGGCGTCACCGGTGCGTCCGGGGTGCCGCCGCTCGGGCTCTCGCGAATGCTGAAGTCGGTCTGACCGCAGGTGTCCCGCTCCTCGGCCAGGATTCGCTCGACGACGGCGAGCGGTGGCGCGTCGGCCGCGAGGCGGCCGAGGAATTCCTCGATCGACTCCGCGCTCCCCTCGACCTCGAGCAGCACGCCGTGGGTGTCGTTCAGCACGTACCCGCCGAGCCCGAGCTCGCCGGCCAGGCGGTACACGTAGGGACGGAAGCCCACGCCCTGCACCGTGCCGTTCACCCGGACGTGGGTACGCCGACGAGCGGGGGCTTCGACGCTCATCCCGCGGGCTCCGCGCCCGCCCCCGCCAGCTCCACGAGCGCGTGGTACGCGCTGGCCTGGGCCTCCTGGATGCGCGGGATGTGCTCCGACCGGGTGACGACGACGTGGTCGGCGAGCCCCTCGCTCGCCACCCGACCACCGTCGTAGCCGACGAGCGCGACGCTCACGAGGCCCCGACGGCGGGCCTCGGCCAGCGCGTGGATCACGTTGGCGGAGTTCCCCGAGGTCGACAGCGCGAGCACGACGTCCCCGGTGGCGCCGTACGCGATCACCTGGCGCGAGAAGATGGCCTCGACGCCGATGTCATTGGCGATCGCGGTCAGGATCCCCGGATCCTCGGTGAGATCGATCGCGGGGCGGCCGCGCTCCCGCAGATCGGCTACCACGTCCATCGCATCCGTGGCCGACCCTCCGTTGCCGAGCGCGAGCAGCTTGCCGCCATGCTCGAACGAAGACCGGAGAGCGTTCGCCGCGTGCTCGAGCACGGACTCGTTGTCGGTCAGCGTCTGCTCGCGTAACGCCCCGATTTCGTCCGCCTTCATCAGCACCGAGCGCCGAACGTCCTCGAGGACCGCGCCCAGGTCGCTCTCGCGCTCGTCGAGGAACGGGTAGAGGAAGCTCGAGGCACCGGCGTCGTGCGTGCGGCGCTCCGTGCGCCCTTCGAGCAGGCCGCGATGCTCGAAGAACACGTGTACGAGCTCCCACAGCACGTGGTAGAGCGTCTCGATGAGCTCCTGGCGGATGTACGGGTCGGACGTCGGTGGGTCGAACACCCACTCGGCTCCGACCCCGGAACCGAACGCGATCGTCAGGCAACCACGTCCGCGCGCTACCGCGACCGCGTCGTCACAGTCCGCGCCGAAGCCCATCGCCACGTCGTCTGGAGCGGCGATCAGCGAGACCTGGGTCCCGATGTCGCCGCCTTCGCCAGCGAGTCCGATCGCCGGGAGCGCCCGCTTGCCGACGATGACCGGATGGACGAACTCGACCGCGACGTGGCGCGCGTCCGAACGGGCAGCCGGCGAGTGGCCGAACGCGATCAGCCGGCCTCCTCGGGCGAACCGCTCGGCCATCAGATGACACAGCTGAGCCAACCCGTCGGCCGACTCCTCGAAGAACCGCGAGTTGCACTCCGTCCGGTCCGAGAGCAGCGTCGCGACGCTCAAGCAATCGCCTCCTCCGGGGCACGGGCGGCGATCCGGACCAGCCACTCGCGCCACGCCTCGACGCCCTGTCCCGTACGTGCACTGAGCACCATCGTCTCGACGTCAGGGTGAACCGCGTCGATGTTGTAGAGGAGCTTCTCGAGATCGAAGTCGAGGTGGGGGAGGAGGTCGATCTTGTTGACGATCACCAGCTCGCAGGCGCGGAACATCAGTGGGTACTTGAGCGGCTTGTCTTCCCCCTCGGTGATCGCGCTCACCATCACGCGCGCGTCCTCGCCGATGCGGAATTCCGCCGGGCAGACGAGGTTGCCCACGTTCTCGACCAGCAGCAGGTCGATCTCGTCGAGCGGGAGGGCGGGGATCGCCGAGCGGACCATGTTGGCGTCGAGGTGACACTCGCCGCCGAACCCGGCGCCGGTGTTGAGCTGTGTCACCGGCACGTGCAGACTGGCAAGGCGATCGGCGTCCATCGAGCCCTCGACGTCGCCCTCGAGGACCCCGACCCGCACGCCGGGCAGGTCGGCCGCGACGCGCTCGAGCAGCGTTGTCTTGCCCGCTCCGGGCGCGCTCATGAAGTTGACCACCTTGACTCCGGCCCGGTCGAAGTCGGCCCGGTTGGCACCGGCGATCGTGTTGTTGGCATCGAGCGCGTCCTCGACGATCCTCACCTTTGTGCGATGCACTGCG
>DATBYI010000426.1:0-2107 GCA_036513815.1 Solirubrobacteraceae bacterium | reverse complement strand
CGAGCGCCGATCGGTCGCCGTGAATCAGGAAGAACCCGGCGAGGTCGCCGCCGTGCGGGTCGAGGAGATACGCCTCGAAGCGCTCGATCCCTCCCTCGTCCTGGAGCTTGCCGTAGTAGCTAACTGCCTCCGAGAAGACCTCAAGCGCACGCTGTTCGCGCCCCCGCACGACTTGACCCCAGCCGAGGAACAGTGTCTCTCCAGCCATTGCATTACCCCCCGAGACGTTTGCCGATTAGCTAGGGACGCTACCGCTACCGGCGCCGCCGCAGTGGAAATCTCGATTCGCTCCGCGCTCAGTACGACTCGAGGAGCGCCTTCGCCTGCGCCAACCCGTCGGCCAGACTGTGTGCGTTGACGAGAAGCTCGGCACCGTCTTTGCGCGGCTGAATCCTCAGGAGTAGCTCGCCGTCCTCGAGCCGGGTGAACCCGAATAGGTCGTCGCCGAGCCAGAACTCAGCCACGCCGTAGTCGGCAGCCTCCTCTGGACTGACTACGCGGACGGTGATCTCATGCTCTGCGCCCATCGGCCCACTCCATGCTCGGTTCTTGGCACCACGGTACCGCTCGGTTATCGGACCGGATCAGTCGTCGCGTGGCGGCGGCTGAAAGACGATCCGTTTGAGCTCGGTGAGCGCATTGCCGCCGAGACGAAGGGCGGTCTGGAAGCCCTCGAGTCCGAGTTCGCCGGCGTCGAGCGACCGCCGGAGTTCGTCGAGTGCCGGTCGCTCGTCGTCGAGCACCTTCTCGCGCGGAGCGTCCAACAGAATCAGGTGTCGCGGGCGCCGCAGGCCATGCGCGAGGCGCACATAGCGTTCGCGCTCTTCCGCATCAAAACCCTCGAGCGGCAGAACGACGCTTTGGCCAGACTGCAGCCGCTTGAGAACGGCGCTGGTGAGGAGTTCGCTGGCACGCTCGTCGATCTCGCTATCCGCAACCCGGCCGGCCAGTAGTTCTCGGACCCGAGCCGGCGCGAGCGTCGCCCCCCGCTCCTCGATGACTCGCTCGGCGAATCGTGCGGGCTCGGAGGCCTCGGGACCGACGATCACGAGAAGGCTCCCGGGGGAGTAACGAAGACGATGGGAAGGAGCCAGGACGCGGCACCGGACCGACACGTCGACGGGGCGCGGCGGGGCGCCACTTGCGCGTGGGCGCTCCGATGACCAGCCGGTGCGCTCGTCGGCGGAGATCTTGACGCTTCGGGCGGTGGGTTTCTCGGGCACGCAGACAATCATCGTCGAAGCGGCGCGTCCGTGCGCTGCCGGCCGGATGGTGGGGGTGGGTCCGCCGACTGACCGACCAGGCGGCTAGGGGTCCTGGGCCGCCCGGCGAAGCTCGGCCACGTAGCGCTGCTCGTGGACCGCCGCCGACTGCCGGAGCGCGTGCGCGGCGGCTAGGAATCGTCCACGATCGCGATCGGAACGCATCTCCAGCTCGTCAGCCATCCGTTCGAGCAGATCGGCAAAGGAATCTTGCGCCTTCGCCATCTCCCAGTGATCCGCCGCGGACGTAACTGCCACGACGATCCGCTCCTGCTCTTCGCGGATCTCGGAACGGAGGCGTTCGTCACCCATCTGCTCATTCTCCTCCATCCGGCTGATCTCAGCACTCGTGCTCGCGGCGGTCGCGTGGGCGCGAGGTCGGTCTAGCGCCAATCGCGGACCGCACGTCCGAGGATCGGGCTGACTTCGGTTCTGAGAAGAGGCACCAGCGATGCAGCTGTCGCCTCACGGGCGTTGACGCGATCGACCGCGTGAAAGCAATCCCAGAAGCGAACGAGTCCATCCTCGCCGTCGACCTCGAACAGGCGTGAGGCGAGCCGCTGCCAGCGGTACTGGAACCAGACGTAGTTCAACGGGCTCATCGGCTGATCAGAACCCGCGTAGTGGGCTTCGAGCTCCTCGAGCGAGCTGTAGCCCTCGGCGCGCATCCGAGCAGCGAGCTTTCGACTTCCGGCTCCCACGGTTGGGAGCACCTCGAGCGTCGGCAGTCTCAACGGCAGCTGGGTTGCGACGTACGCGTGTAAGGCCAGATTGACGAAGATCTCGCTGAGCCAGTAGGTGGGGAGCCGCAGATCTCCCAGCACCTCGAATGCGTGACCGAGCTC
>DATBYI010000425.1:0-11220 GCA_036513815.1 Solirubrobacteraceae bacterium | reverse complement strand
GGCCATCAGCTGGTGCGCCGAGCGCGGGGTGAGCGCGTTCGAGCTCGGTGTCGGCGGGTGGCGCCAGGCGGAGCACGTCGATCTGGACCTGGTGCTACGGGAGCCGGCGGCGCGTCGTGAGCTTCTCTCCGATTTCGATGAGTTCGGCATCTCGCTTGAGTGCGTGAACGCGGCGGGTAACCCACTTCATCCCGATCCCGCGATCGCTGCCCGGCACGCGGCCGCGATTCGCGGCGCGATCGAGCTCGCGGACCAGTTGGGCGTGGAGCGAGTCGTGACGATGAGCGGCTGCCCCGGCGGACCGGACGGTGGCCGGCTTCCGATCTTCGCTCCGTGGGCGCTCAATCCGGATTGCGAGGATCTGTGGAACTGGCAGTGGGAGGAGCGCGTGAGGCCGTTCTGGCAGGAGCTCGGTGCCTCGATCCTCGCAGCGCATCCTCGCGTCCAGGTGTGCATCGAGCTCCACGCCGGTGCCGCCGCCTACAACCCGGCGTCGTTCCGCCGGTTGAGCGCCGCGGCCGGGGGGAGGCTGCGGCTCAACTTCGACCCGAGTCATTTCTGGTGGATGGGGATCGAGCCGCTGAGGGTGCTCGAGGACCTCGGCGACCAGGTCGGGTGGATGCACGGCAAGGACACGCTCCTGCGCGAGGACGCGATCAGGCGCGAGGGGATATTCGACTTCCGCTACGGCGCGGACGGCGAGGACGTCCCGTGGCGATTCGTGTCGGTCGGCGAAGGCCACGGTGACGAGTACTGGCAGGAGCTGTTCGAACTCGCCCACCGGGCGGGCTACGACGGTCCGGTCTCGATCGAGTACGAGGAGCCTCCGCCCCGGGTCAGCCCATCGATCGAGGCCGGGGTCGAGCGGTCGCTGACCGCGCTGCGGCGAATCCTGGATGAGCGGCAACCGGCCCTGGGGGTGTCCGGATGAGCGCGACGATGATCGACGTCGCCAAGCTGGCCGGGGTCTCGGTGGGAACCGTGTCGAACGTCGTCCGCGGCACCCGGTACGTGTCGGAGGGGACTCGCGAGCAGGTGCTCCGCGCGATGGACGATCTCGGCTACCGGCCCAACGCCGTCGCCGGCGCACTCAAGCGCGGCGCGACGCACACGCTGGGGTTCGTGTTCACAGACCTGCTCAACCCCTATTACTCGATCCTCGCCCTCGCGGTCGAACGGCTGGCTCGGGAGGCGGGGTACTCGGTCCTGCTGGCCAACTCGAACGGTGACCCCGATCTCGAGGCCACTCATGTCCGCGCATTCGTCGAGCGCAGGGTGGACGGCGTCGTCATTCCTTCGATGACGGAGTACTCGCGGATCGCCGACGAGCTCCTCGAGCGGAGCATCCCCACGGTCTGCGTCGGGTTCTCGAACAACGATCCGCGCCTCGGGGCGGTTGACTGCGACGAGGAGAGCGTCATGGAGGACGTCGCGAGTCACCTACTCGCGCTGGGGCACGAGCGGATCGCGTTCAAGTATCAGGACACGCGCGACCACGCCGTGGACCGCCGGCCCGCGGCACTGCGCGCCGCGCTCCAGGGGCGAGGGCTCGATCTCGTCGAGCTGGACGACGGGCCGACCGCCATCTGCTGCAGCAACGACATGGTCGCGATCGCGCTGATGGGGGAGCTGGCGGACCGGGGCGTCAACGTCCCGGCCGACGTCTCGATCATTGGCTTCGACGACATCCCCATGGCCGCCCATCCTCGGATCGAGCTCACGACGGTTCACTTCGACGCACAAGCCACGGGTGAGGTGGTCATCGAACGGCTGCTTCGCGCGATCGCGGAATCGCGTCACGTCAGCGAGCGGGTCACATTGGGAGCCAGCCTCGTCGTGCGGTCGACCACCGCCCCCCCGCCGGGGCGGAACGGCGGTCGGCGGAGGGGACGATGAGCCGGGTCGACGGAGTCGGGCACGGGCCGCTGCGCCTCGGAGTCATCGGCTGCGGGCTGGTCGCCCAGGCCGTTCACTTCCACTACCTCGCAGAGCTTGAGGACCGCTTCGGTGTCGAAGCCCTGTGCGACGTCTCTCCGGGCACACTGGCCTTCTCGGGGGAACGGTTCTTCCCCCGGGCGCGCCGGTACGACGACTGGCGAGAGTTGCTCGACCAGCCTCTCGACGCCGTGATGATCTTGACGCCGGGTAGCCACGCGCCGGTTGCCTGCGCCGCACTCGATCGCGGTCTGGCGGTGTTCGCCGAGAAGCCGGTGGCGTTCTCAAGCCAGGAGGCAGCGGAGGTGGCGGCTGCCGTGGAACGCGTCGACGGCTGCCTGATGGTCGGCTACATGAAGCGCTACGACCCGGCCTACGAGCGGATGTCGGCGCTCGTCTCGACGCTGGACGACCTGCGGCTGGCGCGTGTCACGACGCTCGAGGCGGCGATCGACCCGTATGTCGCGCATTACCCGTTGCACCGGCCGCTCGACGTCCCGCTCGACCAGCGAGAGGCGTTCGCCGCCGACGATCGCGAGCGGGTCCGACGAGCGATCGGAAACGCGGCCGACGAGCCCGGCCTGTTCTGGGCCTACCGGGTGACCCTGCTCGATTGCCTCGTGCACGAGTTCAACGCGATCCGCGGATTGCTCGGCGAGCCGTCGGAGCTGAGCTTCGCGGCGGCGACTCCGTCGACCGGAGCGCTCACCACGACGCTGCGGTTCGGCGACGTGCAGTGCGTCCTGGCCTGGGTCGACCTCCCCGATCTAGCGCATTACGCGCAGGAGTTCGCGCTCTACTCGTCGGGCCGGCGGCTGGTGCTCAGCTTCCCGTCGCCGTTCCTACGGAACGCTCGACCGTCGCTGCGCTCCGAAGGCGGCGAGCCCGGCGGGCCGGGCGCCTGGGAGATGACTGAGTACGCGGGCCACGAGTCTTCGTTCAAGCGGGAGCTGGTCGAGTTCTACGAGTGCGTGACGACGCACCGCAAGCCGCGCACCGACGCGCTCGACGCGGCTCGCGACATCGCGTTGTGCGAGGGATTCATCCGCGCCGCAGTAGAGGGAAAGCCACAGCCCACCCCGACCGAACCGGTGGTGGCGTACAGCAATGAGTGAGGGTGTTCGAAAGGAGAGGTGCCATGTCAAGTAACGCGACCGCTACCCGCGATGCGTTACCGGCAGTAGAGCAGGACCGGGCCGAGCACGCACCGTATGTGCGGAAGTCGAGCGGCTTGGTCCGCGACGTTCCGTTCCTCGACATGTTCCTGATGAACGCGTCGTCGAGCAATCCGGTGGGAATCGCGGTGGCGTATGGAATCTTCTTCGCGATGGCGACCTTCCCTCGTTGCAACCTGCTTCTGGCGATCGTTATCGCGCTCGTCCTCGGGGTATTCGTGTGGGTGACGTTCGCGCTGGTGAGCGCGACGCTCCCGAGAGTGGGCGGCGACTATCTGTATGGCTCGCGCCTGCTGCACCCGATCATCGGGATGGGCTCGAATCTCGCGACCTACGTCGGATCCGTGCTCGCCGCCGGTACCGCGGCGTTCTTCGTGGCGTCCGTAGCGGTCGGTCCGGCGATGACCATCATCGGTGTCGTGACCGGTAACAGCTGGTGGGTGACGGCCGGGACGAACGTCTCGACCGGCTGGCCCGCGTTCGCGATCGCCGGCGGAACCCTACTCGTGCTGTCGCTCCTGTCGCTGACCGGCACGAAGAAGGTTACCCGCGTGATGGTGTGGCTATACGGAATCGCGTTCGTGGCGTTCGGAGTCTCGATTCTGATCCTGCTGTTCAAGACGAGGGCGGGATTCATCCACGACGTCAACGCGTACACCAAGTCGATCACCGGCAAGGGCAACGCCTATCAGGCGACGATCGCCGCGGGAGCCAAGGGCGGTCTCGCGACGGGCGGCGGCTACTCGTTCAAGAGCACGATGGGCGCGGTCTTCGTCGTACTCGGGTACACGATGTTCGCGTTCTGGAGCAGCACCTACATGGCGGGCGAGATGAAGGGCTCGGGGCGCCGCTCACGCCAGCTGGGGGCGATGGTCGGTGGCGGGGCGTTCGGCGGGATCCTGGTGCTGATCTCGGCGGCGATCTACCTCCACACCGCGGGCTATGACTTCGTCGCCGCGTCGTCCAACGGCTACTACCCCGTCGGTGTCACCCCGTTCCTACACTTCTTCGCGTCGATCGCGGCAGGCGGGGGCACGGTCCTGGCGATCGTCCTCGGCGTGGCGTTCATCGGGTGGTTTCCGGTGGCGCTGTACGCCGGCAACCTCAACATGGTTCAGCGGGCGCCGTTCGCGTGGGCGTTCGATGGCCTGATACCGGCCAAGGTGGCGGCCGTTGACCGGCGCACCAACACCCCGGTCGTCTCGATTCTGCTCGCGTTCGTACTGGGCTTGGCTGCGGCGGCCTGGGCGTGCTGGAGCAAGAGCATCTTCAGCCTGATCTCGACGTTCACGCTGCTGCTGTTCGTGCCCGTGATCGTGACCGGCCTGGCCGCCGCCGTGATGCCGTGGTTCCGTCCGGACATCTATCGTGCTAGCCCGTCCGACTGGAAGATCGCCGGGATCCCGGTGATCGTGGTTACCGGTCTCGCTACAGTCGCCGTCGGGATCCTCGCGTTCGTGCTCGTGGGGGTGTTCGCCTCCAATCTCGGCATCAAGCACGTCGCACTCACGCTCGTGCTGCCGGTGATTGGGTTCGCGATCGCGGCCGTGTACTACTACACGGCCCGAGCTGTGCGCCGGCGCAGTGGAGTGGAGCTCGACCTCGTGTACAAGACGATCCCGCCCGCGTAGCCGATGGGCCTGTTCGGCCGCCAGCCCAAGGTCGCGAAGAACACTCGTCTGTTCTTCGCGACCGACATACACGGGTCCGAGCCGTGCTTCC
The DNA here is from genome assembly GCA_036513815.1 of Solirubrobacteraceae bacterium. Taxonomy (GTDB): domain Bacteria; phylum Actinomycetota; class Thermoleophilia; order Solirubrobacterales; family Solirubrobacteraceae; genus Palsa-465. The sequence goes on along the minus strand of DATBYI010000425.1, from coordinate 6,388 downwards.
GGAAGTTCATCAACGCCGGCAACTTCTATCGCTGCCAGCACCTGATCCTGGGCGGGGACATCACCGGTAAGCAGATCGTCCCGATCACGCGTCACCCGGACGGCACGTATTCGTCTCGGCTGCGGGACCAGCGGTTCGACACCGTCGACGAGCCGGAGCTCGCCGAGGTCAAGAGACTGATCCGGGTGGGAGGTGACTATCCGGTGGTCGGGAGCGAGGATGAGCTGGCCGAGCTGAGAGATCCCGCGTGCCTCGAGCGACGGTTTCGCAAGATCGTGTACGACAGCGTCGTCGACTGGGTCACGTTCGCGGACGAGTTCCTGAGCGGGACGGGACAGCGGGTGTTCGTAGCGCCCGGCAACGATGACTTCTTCGAGATCGACCGCGCGTTCGAGGGTTCGAGCGTCGTCGAGTTCGTCGAGGGCAAGTCCCTGGAACTGGGCGAGGGCCACTCGATGATCACCACCGGCTACTCCAACCCGACTCCGTGGAACACCGAGCGCGAGCTGCCCGAGGACGCACTCGAGCAGCGGCTCGAGGAGATGGTCTCGCACGTCGACGACGTCGAGAATCTCGTGGCCGTCATTCACCCGCCTCCGTTCGACTCTCACCTCGACTACGCGCCGCAGCTCGACGGGGACCTGCGGATTCAGTTTGACGGGATGGGCGGCGTGCGGATGACGCCCGTGGGCTCAACGGCGGTGAGAAGCTTCATCGAAAACCACCAACCGCTCCTCACGCTTCACGGGCACGTGCACGAGGGCGGCGGGCGCGTCGCGATCGGTCGGACGCAGTGCCTGAACCCCGGTAGCGAGTACGCGAAGGGGACGCTGGTGGGCGCGATCGTCACGATCGCGGCCGGGAAGGTGCTCAGTCACCAATTCGTGAACGGCTAGTGAGGGGCCACTACAAAGGCGAGCAATGGTGACCGAGGCACTCCTGACCGAGGCGGACATCGAGCTCGAGGCGCGGCGGCTGCTGACTGCGGCGTGGGAGGCCGGGATTCATGCTCGTCTGCTCGGGGGGCTGGCCGTCGCCGAGCGGGCCGCGCCGGCGGTGCGCGCGATGTTCGCCCGCAAATGCGGCGACATCGACCTCGTGATCACGCGGCGGGCGTCGGGGAGCCTCGTCGGGCTCATGGAAACGAACGGCTACGTCGAGGACGTGGAGTTCAACGCGATGAACGGGCGCACCCGACTCGTGTTCGCCGATCGGGGCCGGAGCCGCGACGTCGACGTCTTCGTCGAGGACTTCGAGATGTGCCACGTCGTCCCTCTCCGGCTCGACGAGGCTGAGCGGCGCGGCAGTCGGACGCTGTTGCTGTCGGATCTGATGCTCACCAAGCTCCAGATCGTGCGGCTCACCGACAAGGACGTAACCGACGCCGTGATGCTGCTCATGTCCTACGACGTGACCGGCGACGACGAAAGCGCGATCGACGGCGGCCGCATCGCGTCGCTGTGCGCGCGCGACTGGGGGTTGTGGCGCACGACCTCGGAAAACCTGGGGCGGATCGCCGCCGCCCTCGACGCCCTCGACGCGCCGGCGGGTTGGCTGGCGGACGCCAAGCGCAGGCTGCGGACGCTCGGCGAGCAGGTCGAGGCCGAGCCGAAATCCACCCGGTGGCGGGTCAGGGCCAGGGTCGGAGACCGAGTCCGCTGGTACGAGGAGCCGGACGAGAAGTGAAGGCTCCGGTCCGAACGGTCACCGCCTCACGCGCCCCGGGGTCTGGGCAAGCACCGCACCGAGGACGATGACCGCGGCCCCGACGGGCTCATACCAGCTCAGCGGCTCGCCGAGGGCCACGATGCCGAGCACGGTCGAGACGATCGGTATCACGTACGCGACCGTCGAAGTGACCGTGGCGCCGACGTCGCGGATCAGCGAGTAGCTGAGCAGGAAGGTCAGGGCGGTGCCGAACGCGCCAAGCGCGAGGACGCTCAGCACGTGCTTGGCGTGGACGCCGTGCGGGGCGCTCGTGAACAGCAGCGTCAAGATCGTGATCTCGACGGTGGCGCAGATGAGCTGCGCGGTCGCGAGCGCCACCGGTCCCTCGGGGCGCCGGGCCAGGTACCGGCGCGCGTACGGGAACCCGAGACCGTAGGAGGCGGCGGCGCCCAGGCACAGCAGGTTGCCGCCGAGCGACGTCGTCCCGACGCCGCGCCACACCCCGAGCACCGTGAGCACGCCGGCGAACCCGACGGCGAGGCCTGTCAGGCGCCGCGCCGTAGCGTGCTCATCGTGCAGCCACAGGATCGCGATCGGCAGCGTGAAGAGCGGGACGGTCGCGTTCCAGATCCCGGCCAGGACGCTCGAGACGTGGCGCTCGCCGTAGGCGAAGAGCGAGAACGGCGCGACGTTCAGGAGGATTCCGGCCACGGCCAGATGGGCCCATGCCCGGCGCTCGGTCGGCAGCCTGTCGCCGCGTACCGCCAGGATCGTCAGCAGCACGGCCGTCCCGACGAGGAGTCGGCCGAAGGAGACCTGAAGCGGCGCGAACGCCTCGTCGCCCACCTTGATGAAGAGGAACGTCGACCCCCAGGCGACGGCGAGGAGGACGAACCGGACCGGCCAGGGTGTTCTCACCCCACGATTGGTAGCGACCGTTGGTTCGAGAGGCGGGTAAGGGTGCGCTGGATGGTCGAGGTGACGAGCGTGTAGGCCTCGTCCGGGTCCGGCCGGCTGCCGAGTCGCTCACGCAGGTCGATTGGCTTGCCGACGCGGATCGAGATCTTGGCCGGGAGCGGGAAGCGCGCCGGCAGGTCCATGATCGTCACGCCGAACGGCGGCCCGAGCACCGCGGGGAGCACCTTCAGCCGGAACCGCTCGTCGAGCTTCAGCGCCCGGGCGAGCCCCCGGCCCTGGCCGAGGAACAACGCCGTCTCCTGGCCTCCGATCGAGGTCACGGGGACGATCGGGATGTCGTGCTCGAGCGCGAGCTGGATGAAGCCGGTGCGACCCGCGAAGTCGACCTGGTCGGACTCCCAGCTCGGGCGGAACGTCTCGTGATCGCCGCCGGGATACACGAGCAGTGCGGCGCCGCGTTTGAGCGCGCGCGACATGTTGGCCGGCGAGGCCGGCACGGTGCCGTAGCGCTGGGCGAGGATACGCAGGCCGGGGACCTTGAACAGGAGGTCGTGGGCCAGCTGGTGAAAGCGCCGCTGCGCCCCGAAGTGGTCGTAGAAGTGCTGGGCGAAGATGAACGTGTCGGCGATCCACGTGCCGCCTGAGTGATTTCCGACGAGCAGCACCGGCCCCTCGGGCGGAATGTGCTCGAGGCCGCGCACGTCGGCACGGAAGTACAGCGCGGAGGTCATCCGCAGCGCCGACAGCGTGCCCGCGATGTAGGCCGGATCGCGGAGCATGAACGGGTCGCGCTCGCGCCCGTGGCCCGGCACGACCGACCCGGCCAGGTCTTCGCCGACCGCCGCAGCCATGCGCGCATACGCCTCGGCCGGTGCGAGCGGTGCGCGCAGCAACTTCATGAATCCTCCCGCCATCTGTTGGTCTCTACCCCGCATACGGCCCCGTCTACTCGCAAGTCGTGTGCTGATCCTGATACGAGGGTTGACTGCCGGGCCGGGGTTGGCACACTTTTCGGCGTAGGCCCCCCCCGCGAGCTCGAGGAGCTTGAAATGTCCGACGTGTTTTCCGAGTACGTCACGCTGTTCGATGAGATCGAGCAAATTCCGGTGACGGCGCGCGAGTCTCGGCTCCTGTCCGTCCCGCAGCGTGCCGAGGCGGTGGCGCGCGTGGTCGAGCTCGTCCGGGATCGCGTGCTGCCGCAGTCCGACCGCGATTGCGCGGGTCGCGAGGCGCTGCTCGATGACGGCAGTGGCGGGGCGTTGAGGTTGCCCGACCACGACGCGATCCTCGCGCCGCTCGAGGAGCTCGACCGCGTCGATCCGGCCGACGGCGCGCGCGTGCAGGAGCTCCTGTACCGGCTGCACGCGGTCATCTCCGGACACTTCAGCGAGGCCGAGGTGATGCTCACGTCGATGGGGGACGATGAGCCGGCGCCGCGAACGGGCGGGCGGTTCGTGCGGCGCGAGTACGCGCGCCCGTCGGCGTGGTTCGGCTAGGACGCCGACGTCCCTGCCAAACGCGTGATGAGCGCCTCGATGCCGTCGAGGATGCGCTCGAGGCCGAAGCCGAACTCCTTCTCGGGCGGGTCGGCGCGGTCGAACACGCCGGCGTCGAGCAGCGCGTGGAGGGCCGGGAACTCGGCCGGGTCGGTGAGCGTCCTAAGTAGCCGTGTGTAACCCATCATCGCCTCGTCGGAGATGAAGCCGGTGGCGGTGAGTTCGGCGGTCAGCGTGGCCTCGTTGCGTACGTAACCGCTCAGCAGGAGGAGGACCGACGCCTTCTCCTCTTCGCTCAGTCCGCTGTCGCGCATCGCCCACAGCGCCTGCTCCATCCAGGCCACCTGGTTGGGCGTGGCGGGCGGGCCGGTGATCGGCACCCGGACGCCCCACGGGTGCTCGCTGAGCCGTGCGTGGTAGGACCACGTCCATCGCGCCAGGCCGGCTCGCCAGTCCTCGTCGGGATCGGCCGGAGGCGGTGGTCCGACCGCCGCGTCCACCATCAGCGTCAGCAGCTCATCCTTGCTCGCGACGTACCGGTAGAGCGACATCGTCGAGGCGTCGAGCTCCTGGGCGACGCGGGCCATCGACACGGCCGCGAGCCCCTCGGTCTGCGCTACGCGGACTCCGGCATCGGCGATCCGGTCCAGGCTGAGGCCGGGCCGGGGGCCGCGGCTCGGTCGCTCACGCCGGCCCCAGGCAGCGGCCAGGCTGGCCGGCAGGGGGATCTCCTCTTGACCTTCCACGATTACCGTGTATAACATACGCAATTATGCGTAGGCCATACACAATTATTGAATCGGTGAACGAGGAGAGGGCAATGGCAGAGGAGCATTCGGTGGGCGCGAACGAGAACGCGCTGGCGTTGGAGGCGACCGGCCTCGAGATGTCGTATGGCGGCGTACGGGTCCTGTCCGGGATCGACCTGCAGATGCCGCGGGGCAGCGTGCTCGCGATGCTCGGCCCGAACGGCGCCGGCAAGACGACGACGGTCAGGATCCTGTCCACGCTGATCCGCGCCGACGCGGGCCGGGCCCGAGTGGCGGGCTTCGACGTCGCCACCGAACGCGAGCACGTCCGCCGCCGGATCAGCCTGACCGGACAGTACGCCGCGGTGGACGAGCTCCAGACGGGGGATGAGAACCTACGGATGATCGGGCGGCTGCGCGGGTTTGACCGTTCGCAATCGGCGCGCCGCGCGGGCGAGTTACTCGAACGCTTCGATCTGCTCGAGGCGGGCGGCCGGCGCGTCGCCACCTACTCGGGCGGCATGCGCCGGCGGCTCGATCTCGCCATGAGCCTCGTGAGCGAGCCCGCGGTCCTGTTTCTAGACGAGCCCACGACGGGCCTCGACCCGCGCAGCCGTCAGACGATGTGGCTACTCGTCGCCGAACTCGCGCAGCGCGGGGTCAGCGTGTTCCTGACCACCCAGTACCTGGAGGAGGCCGACCGGCTCGCCGACCAGATCGTCGTGCTCGACCGGGGCGCGATCGTCGCGCAGGGCACGGCGGCCGAGCTCAAGCGCCGCGTCGCCGAACAGCGGCTCGTGCTGAGGCTCGCCAACCCGGACGCGCTCGCGGACATCGCCTGGGCGCTCGGGGACCGGGCGATCGAGGTCTACCCGCGCGAGCTGACGATCGTGGCGCCGTGCGACGGCGGCGCCCGCGAGGTGCGGGCCCTCCTTGACGAGATCGACCCCGACCGCTCGGCGATCGACGACTTCGCCGTGCGCAACGCCACCCTCGATGACGTCTTCATGGAGCTGACCAATGTCTGAGTCGCTGATCCTCACGGCGCGTTGCCTGCGCCTGTCGCGCCGGCAGGTGGACGCGCTGATCACCGCGCTGCTGTTGCCGGTGCTGCTCATGGTCGTGTTCGTCGTGCTGTTCGGAGGCGCGATCCACACCGGCACGAAGTACGTCACCTACGTCGTGCCCGGTGTGCTCCTGCTCTGCGCTGGCTACAGCTCGAGCCTGACCGCGGTCGCCGTCTGCCAGGACATGACGAGCGGCTGCATCGACCGCCTGCGGTCGATGAACGTGCGTGGGGCGTCGCTGCTCGTCGGACACGTCGCCGCCAGCGCAGCCCGCAACCTCGCGTCGGGCGTGCTCGTGGTCGCGGTGGCATTGGCGCTGGGGTTCCGCCCGCACGCCGGCGTGCTCGGCTGGCTCGCGGCGGCGGGGGTCCTGCTCGCGTTCATCGTCGCGATCTCGGGGCTGTCGGTGGCGATCGGCCTGCTCGCCCGCTCGCCTGAGGCGGCCAGCGGCTTCACCTTCCTGGTCATGTTTCTCCCCTACGCCTCGAGC
>DATBYI010000424.1:0-4057 GCA_036513815.1 Solirubrobacteraceae bacterium | reverse complement strand
GCGCGTGACACGGCCTCGACCCCAGCGGCGACGTACTGGTCCCCCTCCCCCGCCTTGATCGCGTGAAAGGCCATCCGAATCGTCTGGAGCGACGAGGCGCAGAAGCGGTTGACCGTGCAGGCCGGCACGTGGTGGTCGATCCCCGCCAAGAGCGATGCGTTGCGAGCGACGTTGTAGCCCTGCTCGCCGATCGATGAGGCGGCGCCCATCATCACGTCGACCGTCTCCGAGAAGTCGACCTGCGGGTTGCGCTCGATCAGCGCCCGGAGCGGGATCGCGGCCAGATCGTCGGCCCGGACGGTCTTCAGCGACCCCTTGCCGGCACGGCCGATCGGGGTTCTGATGGCGTCGACGATCACGACTTCTGGCATCTGGAATTCACTCCTGGTCAGGGTTCGGGGGCGCCAACCCTAGCGAGGGCGGCCTGACGCGGACGCCGCTTCACCCGGGCGGGGTGATGCCCGATCACCCCGCCCGGCACGAACGTCCGATTACCTTGCACCCCGCCGTCCTGCTAGCTCGCGTCCGGGCGCTCGTCCGCGCGATTCGCGACGGCGATGACGCGATGGTCGAGGAGGCGGTCCTGCGGCTCAGCCGCTCGCACCGGTGGTTGGCTCCGCTCGCGCTGGTCGTGGGCGCGTTCGTGATGCTGTTCGAGGGGCTTCGGCTCGTGTTCTCGAACTGGCGGCTGACGCTGATCCAGATTCTCCCGGCGATGTGGATCTGGCTCGCCATGCTCGACCTCAAGATCCACGTTCTGCACGGTCGGAGCTTGCACGTGCTCCGCGGCCCCGTCCTGATCCCGCTCATCCTCCTGGTCGCGACGATCACCGCGGCGAGCTTCTACCTCAACGGGGTGTTCGCTTTCGCGATCGCCAGCGAGGGCGCGCCTGACATCCGGAAAGGGATCGACACCACGCGCCATCACCTGACCGTCGTGCTGGCGTGGGGCGCCGGCGTCGGCCTGCTCCTCGCCTTCTCCATCTTGATCGTTGCCCGCTGGGGACGTCCGTGGTACGGGCTGATCCTGAGCCTGGTCGTCGGCTTGATGATGGTCTGCTACGTCGGTGTGCCGGCGCGGCTGCTCGGGGTCAAGCGCACGATGTCCAGGCGCGACAAGCTCGCCGCCAGTGCTGTGAGCGGCACGGTCGGCGCCGCGGTCTCCGCTCCCCCCTACCTGCTCGGCCGGCTCGGGATCCTGATGCTCGGCTCGCACACGTTGTTCATCCCCGGCCTGTTCGTCGTCGCGCTCGGGTTCACCCTCCAGGCGGGGGCAACCGGCGCGATCAAGGCGATCAAGATGAGCGCCAGCCTGGCCGCCGGACGGCAGGCAGCCGCGACCACGTAATCACCCGCGCGATGTCGACTCACCCGCAACGAGCCGAGGCTACGCGTACATCGACCAGCCGCCGAAGGAGCCGACCGTGCCAAAGCAGTTCAACGGCGTCGTCAAGCTTGATGTCCGCGAGTCGATCGAGGACTGGGGCCCGTTCCGCGAGGAGAAGGCGCCGGACGGCGCCCCCAACGTCCTGATCATCCTCTATGACGACACGGGGCTGGCGGCATGGTCGCCGTTCGGCGGGCGGATCGAGATGCCGACGCTCCAGCGGCTGGCCGACGGAGGTGTCACGTACTCGCAATGGCACACGACTGCGTTGTGCTCCCCGACCCGGTCGTGCTTCCTAACCGGGCGCAACCATCATCAGAACGGCTTCGCCCAGATCGCCGAGGGCGCCCAGGGCTTCCCCGGCCACTCCGGCCACGTCCCCATGGAGAACGCCGCGGTGGCCGAGGTGCTCCGCGAGAAGGGCTGGAATACGTTCTGGCTCGGCAAGAACCACAACGTCCCGGTCGACGAGTGGGGCATGGGCGCGAGCAAGCGCAATTGGCCGCTGGCGCGCGGCTTCGACCGCTTCTACGGCTTCATCGGTGGCGAGACCAACCAGTGGTATCCCAACCTGGTCGAGGACAACCACTACATCGAGCAGCCGTACTCCCCCGAGGATGGCTATCACCTGTCCAAGGACCTGGCCGACAAGGCGATCAGCTTCATCCGCGACAGCAAGCAGTCGGCGGCCGAGAAGCCCTGGTTCATGTGGTACTGCCCGGGGGCGAACCACGCGCCCCATCACGTACCCAAAGAGTGGGCCGACAAGTACAAGGGCAAGTTCGACGATGGCTACGAGGCCTACCGCGAGTGGGCGCTCCCGCGGATGATCGAGAAGGGGATCCTGCCCGAGGGCACGGAGCTGACCGAGATGAACCCGTTGCCGCGCGACCGTGTGACCGACGGGGACCTCGTCCGGCCGTGGGACTCGCTGAGCGACGATGAGAAGCGGCTATTCAGCCGGATGGCCGAGGTGTACGCCGGCCTCTCGGAATACACCGACTACCACGTCGGCCGCATCATCGACTATCTCGAGGAGTCCGGCCAGCTGGAGAACACATTGATCTTCTACTGCGCCGACAACGGCGCCTCGGGCGAGGGCAGCCCGAACGGATCGGTCAACGAGAACAAGTTCTTCAACGCGTGGCCGGACGACATCGAGCAGAACCTGGCCATGCTCGATCAGCTGGGCAGCCCGGACACCTACAACCACTATCCGACCGGCTGGGCGATGGCGTTCTCGACCCCGTTCCGGATGTTCAAGCGCTTCTGCTACCAGGGCGGCGTGGCCGATCCCCTGGTCATCCACTGGCCCAAGGGCATCGACGCGCGAGGCGGCGTGCGCCACCAGTACCACCACGCCACCGACATCGTCCCCACGATCCTCGACTGCTGCGGGATCGAGATGCCTGACTTCGTGCTCGGCTACGAGCAGACACCGCTGCCGGGAGTGTCGATGCGCTACAGCTTCGACGACGTCGACGCGCCCACCCAGAAGAAGATCCAGTACTACGAGATGCTGGGCACGCGGGGGCTGTGGTGCGAGGGGTGGAAGGCGGCCACCGAGCGAGCGCCATTCATCGGCACGCAGGACCTCGCGACCGAGAAGTGGCAGCTGTTCCGTACCGAGGAGGACCGCTCGGAGGCCCACGACGTGTCCGATCAGTATCCGGATAAGGTGGCCGAGCTGATCGACCTCTGGTACGTCGAGGCGGGCAAGTACGACGTGCTCCCGCTTGAAGGAAGATCGCTGGCCGAGATCGTCGCGGTGCAGCCGGAGGGGGCCCTCCCACCCGGAGGCCTCTACACGTACTACCCGGACACGACGGAGGTCCCGGAGTTCTCGGCCGCCAACACGCGTGGCCGGTCGTACAAGATCCTCGCCCAGGTGGAGATCGACGAGGCGGACGCCGGCGGCGTGATCTTCGCCCAGGGCGCACGCTTCGGCGGCCACAGCCTGTTCGTAAAGGAGCAGAAGCTCTACTACGTCTACAACTTCATCGGCATCCCGCCCGAGCAGAAGCTCGTGTCCAACAGCCTGAAACCGGGACGGCACGTGCTTGGGATGGAGTTCGTCAAGGAGTCGGTCGACGAGCGCCACGTCACTCACGGGACGGCCAAGCTGTACATCGACGACGAAGTCGTGGCCGAGCGGGAGATACGAACCCAGCCGGCCCACTTCGCCCTGTGTGGGGAGGGGCTCGCGGTGGGACGCGACACCGGCGACGCGGTGAGCGAGGAGTACACCTCGCCGTTCGCGTTCACTGGCGGCCGGATCGGCAAGGTCGAGGTCAGCGTCGGCGACGATGCCTACGTAGACCTCGAAGCTCAGTTCGCCGCCGCCATGGCCCGCGACTAGGGCGGGCCCCCAGCCAGAGGTGATCGTCACTTGATCGCTCCCTGGCTCCGGGGGTACCGACCGGACTGGCTCGGCCGGGACGCCCTCGCCGGCGTCGTGGCCGCGTGCGTGGTCGTGCCACAGGCGATCGCGTACGCCGGCCTGGCCGGCCTGCCGGTGCAGGTCGGCCTGTACGCCGCCACCGTGCCGATGGTGCTCTACGCGCTGCTCGGGAGCTCGCGGGCGCTGAGCGTGAGCGTCACCTCGACGATCTCGATCCTGACCGCGTCGGCGATCGCCGCGTCACACTACGAGCCGTCCCGCGCGGCGCT
>DATBYI010000423.1:0-8089 GCA_036513815.1 Solirubrobacteraceae bacterium | reverse complement strand
TAGTAGCCGAGCGCAGTGATCAGCGAGGTGCTGTCCGCTGTCAGCACCTCGCGCGCGCGGGTAACGGCTGACGCCACCGAGAGACCGGCTTGGAGCGCCTCTCTCAAGGCGACCACCTCGCCGTGAACGTACATCCGGTGCTGCCCCGGCGAACGCATCGGCTTCGGGAACCCGAAGCTCAACTCCCACTTGCGCAGCGTGTTCGTGCTGATGTTCAGCAGCCTCGCCGCTTCACTGGTCTTCAGATAGCGCATGCTGGCACGGCCCTTCGGGCTGGTGGTCTGCCTAGCGAACCCCGAGGTCGCTACCGCTTCACGAACCGTTCGATCTGCCTTGAGCGTGCGGAGCGGGCCTCATAAGGCGCGACGTAAGAACAGAGCGGGTTTCTACCCCACTACCGCGTGTTCGGGACCGTTTCGATGAGCTTTACGCCGCCGTCGCCGCAATTGCACAGCTTTCGCCACACAAGCACATGGATGCGCCGATACACGGCCGAGCACGCGGCGACGCTCGGATCACCTGCAAAACACGACATTTCGCGCCGATCCCGTGGGGCGTGTCGAGTTAGGCATGTGGGGCATGCGCAAGTCGTCACGCCTCCGATATTGACGGTGGCGTGACGAGTTACGCAGGGCGTGGAGCGCGCAATCGGCGCTGTCGTGGGCTGCGCCCGGACCTCAGATGCCGCGCAGAGCTGGAACCTGTCCCGCGGCGACTGCGTCGTCGAGTCGCTGGTGATCGAGCTCGTTCTGGTCCGCGTAGGCGGCGGAGAAGCGGGCAAGCGCTCGATCGAAGCTCGGTCCGGCACCCAGGTACGCGGCAATGGCGAGCCGGTCGCCCGAGCGGGCGTGGGCACGCGCGAGCGACCATCCGCACGCGCGCGCGTAGGCGTGCAGACCGTTGTAGGTCATCCGCGAGAGGTCGATCGAGGCCTTCCAGTCCCAGAGCTGGCGGATATAGAAATCATGCTCGTTGCCGTCGAGGCCCACGCTCCGTTGCCAGCCGAGGAAGAGATCGATCGCCGCCTGCGACAGCCGTTGACCACGGACCACACGCTCGCCGTGGTTCTCAAACTCGCTCCTGCCCAGGTAGGGCTCCAGCACCGATGGTTGCGCTTCCTTCATCTGGAGCACGAGGGGGTCGCGACCGCCACGGCCGGCGAACAAGAGAATCCACGCGCGCGTGCCGACGCTCCCGACTCCGACAACCTTCCGGGCCATGTCGACGAAGCGGTAGGTCCCGAACAGATAGCGCCGGTCCTGATCGAGGCTTTCGGCGTACTGCTCGAGCGCCGCATTAGCGATATCGATATCGCGCCGAGCGTCGTTCGGATCTACCAGGTGTCGAAGCGGGACCAGAAGTGGCGGTACGTCGCGGAAGCGCAGCTCGCCGCCAACCCGCTCGGTCAACCTCGCGACGGCACGGAGGCTCGTTTTGCTTCGTGCCTTGGCGAACGGCTTGGTGAACACGATCCGACCTTTGTTGCCCAGCCGCCCGCCGAAGCGGTCGACGAGTTCGTTGGCGTCGAGTCGGTCATACCACACGTCGAGGTGACTCTCCTTTGCGAACTGACGCATCGCGACGCGATACTCGCGCACGCAGTCGGTTACCAGCGATCGGCGACGATCGGCGTGCTGCCCGATATCGCGTCCGGCGACCTCGACGCTCGCAGCCATTCGCTTTACGTCCCACTCCCACGGACCGGGCAGGGTCTCGTCAAAATCATTCGGCCCGAACAGCAGCCTGCGATCTTGGGCGGCGAATCCGCCGAAGTTAGAGATGTGTGCATCGCCGCACGCCTGCACGACGATCCCCGAATCGGGGGTTCGCGAAAGATCAGCGGCCATGATCGCAGCCGCCCCTCGATAGAAGGTGAACGGGGACACGAGCATTCGCCCGTACCGGATCGGCACCAACTCGGCAAGACGCGTGGCCGCCTGAGCCTCGAGCAGCGCGACCGGATCAGGCCGGTCCTCGGCCGGCGACCACTCGCCGTGAGCCGAGCGGGGAACCAGCCGTCGGGCCTCTCGCCCCCGCTCGGCCGATTCGCCGGAACTCAACCTCGCGCCATCGGGCGCATTGGCCTCGAAGCCATCCCGAGCCCCGCGCGAAGCAGAGCTTGGTTCGGGATTCGCGGTCGTGCTCATCCCGATCAGACGACGCTGCCACCTAGCACCGAGACGAGCTGCTTGGCGTTCTTCTTGCCGATTTTCGGAACATCGAACTCCCACACAGTTCCGTTGGTGAACTGGAACCGGAGCGACGAGAACAGCTTTCCATCCTTGAGCTCGACCGTTTGGAGTTCCTCGCGGGGAGCGCGGGCCAACACTTCGTCGGTGACCTTCATCTTGAGAGCACCCGACTTCGTCTTGATCAGCGCGACCTCGGTCTCACTCGCCGCAATGTAACCGACCCGGCCGAAGGCGGGGACGTCTGAAGCCTTCGATCGACTCGCGATCGCAGTCGCCGCAACCGCCCCGACGGCGCCGCCAATGGCGCCCACGGACGCCTTCTTCCCGAACCCTCGCGGGTTGACCATGGCGCCTGCAAGTTCCGGCGCGCCCAGCGCCGCGGTTCCTTCTCCAGCCATGCCCCGGCCCTCCTTGTCGATTTCCACCCCCGGAACATCGAAGCCTACCTCCCGGGCGCCGTCCCCAGTGCTCCGCCTTCTAATCTCCGTGGTGAACCAACGGAAAGGAGAAACGATGCCGCTACAGGGCGAATATGAGCCCAGCTCTTCGAAGTGGGTCCGAGACCAGGTTTCGGAGTACGAGAGCTCCGGTGGAACCAAGGGGACGACGCTGAGGGGCGTCCCAGTGGTCGTGATTACGTCGCTGGGCGCCAGCTCCGGCAAGTTGCGCAAGAACCCTGTTATGCGGGTGGAGCACGATGGCCTGTATGCGGCGGTCGCATCCAAGGGTGGGGCACCCGAGCACCCTGCGTGGTATCGCAATTTTGTAGAGCATCCGCTTGTTGAGCTTCAGGACGAAGGCGCCAGGGGTGACTACACCGCGCGCGAGGTCTCGGGCGACGAGCGCGCGACGTGGTGGGAGCGCGCTGTCGCGGTCTGGCCGGACTACGCCGAGTACCAGACAAAGACCGACCGGGAGATACCGGTGTTCGTGTTGGAGCCCGCCGGCTGATCTCCGGAGTAGTCCGGTTGGCGCGGGTCGGACGCTGGCGTAGGATCCGCGGGTGCTCGCCCCGGTTGATCGCGTCGAGGTGACCATCGTGATCGACAACTTCCTCGACCTGCTGATGGCCGGTGAGGAGGGCGTGGCTCGCTACCAGACGCGGGATTTTGGCTTGCCTGAGCAGTTGGTTGCCGAGCATGGCTTCTCGGCGTTGGTAAGCGTGGAGCGAGACGGCTACCGGCACACCGTGCTCTACGACGCCGGACTCACACCGGACGCGGTGGCCCGCAACCTCGACGTGCTTCAGGTACCAGTGGGTGAGCTGCGGGCGATCGTCATCTCGCACGGCCACGCCGATCATCACGGCGGCCTGGAGGGACTGGTCCGTCGCCGCGGCCGCTCGGGCTTGCCGCTTGTGATTCACCCGGACGCCTGGCGCGAGCGGCGCGTTGTGTTTCCCTCGGGCGGCGACGTGCGACTGCCGCCGCCAAGCCGTCACGACCTTGAGTCAGAGGGCCTTGAGGTGGTCGAGGAGCGCGCGCACAGCCTGCTGCTCGATGACGCCGTGCTCGTCTCCGGACAGATCGAGCGCGTGACCGAATTCGAGACTGGCTTTCCGATCCACGAGGCGCGCGAGAGCGATGACTGGCGGCCGGATCCGATGATCTGGGATGACCAGGCACTCGTCCTCAACGTCCGCAACCGCGGTTTGGTGATCCTCTCGGGCTGCTCGCACGCGGGCGTGGTCAACGTCCTGTTTCATGCTCAGCGTTTGACCGGGGAGCCCCGCATCGCCGGTCTGATCGGCGGCCTCCACCTCACCGGTGGGTTGTTCGAAGCGCGCATCCAGCCAACGGTCGAGGCGTTGCGCGCCGCCAGGATAGGCCGGGTCATGCCCGCACACTGCTCGGGATGGAAAGCGGTCCATGCGATCGCCCGCGCGATGCCTGACGCCTTCGTACAGTCCGCGGTGGGAACGACCGTGGTCTTCGAAGCACCACCTACCTAGCCGGCCGTCCGATGGCGCGCGCCGGCGCTTCAGGCCGCTTGCGCTTCGGCGTGGCGGATCCAGGTGGCATACATGGTGGCGTACTGCCCGCCGCGCGCCACCAGCTGATCGTGCGAGCCGAGCTCCACGATCCGTCCGTTCTCCACCACGACGATCCGGTCTGCCTTCATCGCCGTGGTTAGGCGATGGGCGATCAGGACTGCCGTGCGCGCTTGCAGCAGCACGTCAAGCGCCGCCTCGATCTTGGTCTCCGAGGCGAGATCGAGGTTCGAGGTCGCCTCATCGAGCACCAGCACCCGTGGACGGGCGAGGAACGCGCGGGCGAGAGCGATCAGCTGCCGTTCGCCACTGGACAGCGACTGGCCTCGCTCGTGCACCACCGTGTCCAGACCGTCGGGCATGCGCTCGACCACGTCGCCGAGGCCCACCGCGCGCACGGCCTCCAATATTTCCTCGTCGGAGGCGTCCGGGCAGGCAAAGGCGATGTTGTAGCGGAGGCTCCCGGCGAACAAGAACGGCTCCTGCGGCACCACGCCCAGTTGGCGGCGCAACGAGTCGATCGTCACCCCGCGGATGTCGTGGCCGTCGATCAGGACGCGGCCCTGCGTCGGGTCGTAGAAGCGCGTGATCAGCTTGGCCAGCGTCGACTTTCCGGCCCCGGTCTGACCGACGAACGCGACGGTCTCGCCGGCGCGGATGCGCAGATCGATGTCGCGGACCACCGGAACAGACGGGTCATACCCGAACGTCACATGGTCGAAGACGATCTCGCCCTCGATCGGCGGCAGCTCGGTTGCTTCGGCGGCCTCCGGCGTGCTCGGTTGGATGGCAAACAGCGTGCGCAACTTCCAGATCGAGGCACTGCCTTGCTGGAAGGTGTTGTATTGCTGGACGAGAAGCTGTATCGGGGCGAAGAACCGGTTCAAGTAGAGGAAGAACGCCACCAGTGCACCGATGCTGAGCTCGTGGTGGATGACCATGTTGCCGCCTATCGCGAGCAGCGCCCCCTGCCCGAGGTAACCGAGCAGCGTCGTGCCCGGACCGTAGATCGCGTTGATCTGCGCGGTGTAATTGTTCGCGTCGCGATACCGCCCCACGACGTTTCGGTGATTGACGACGTTGAATGACTGCCGATTGTTGGCCGCGACCGTGCGGACACCGTGCAGGCTCTCAGACAGATCCGCCAGCACGTCGGCGATCCCGTCGCGGACGCGGTTGTAACCGCGCTCTGACGCCGATCGGAACCACAGGGAGCCCATCGTCAGGGCCGGGACTACCAGCGCCAGCGCGATCAGTGTCAGCTTCACGTCCAGCGTGAACAGAACGATCGTGATCACGACCATCGTCAGCGCCTGGACGGCAAGCTGCGCGAGTCCATCCTGGAGCAGCTGCTGGAGGTTTTCGATGTCGCTGGTCATCCGGGTCATGATCACCCCGGACTGCTCGTCGGTGTAGTAGTCGAGCCCGAGCCGCTGAAGATGAGTGAATACCCGGACACGCAGGTCGTTCATGACCCGCGCCGCGAGCCGTCCAGTCACCTTGGCCTGCGCGCGCTGAGCCAGCGCGGTGACGACGATGGCGAACAGAAACAAGGCAGCCACCTCGGCCACCACCGCGAAGCTCTTGTGCGGTCCGGTCATTCCCTTGTCGATGCCGATGTCGATCAGCTTCGGACCCGCTTGATTGGCGATGCTGACGATCGTGACCAGCAGCGCCGCGGCGGCGCCGAGTTGCCAGTGCCGGAAGATCAGCCCCCTGAGCGTGAGCCGAGTGCCGCTGTCGTCGTGGCCGCGATAGGTGAAGCGCGCGTCGGGCTCGCCGTGGTCGGGCTCCTTTTCGAGCAGACGATCCACCCCCTTTTGCAGCTCGGGCGGGATTCCGGCGAACGGCAGGCCACCTCCCGGCGCGGCCGCCGCGCGCGACCCGCCGGTAGCCCCGAACGCCCCACCGCTGACGTTGCCGCCAAAGCTCAAGGCCGCAGCACTCCTCGAGCCGACTCCTCTTCCGCCTGGGCGAGGACCTCGACATACAGGGGCGTCGTCTCGAGCAGCCGGCCGTGCGTGCCGTCGGCGACGATCCGGCCTTGGTCGAGTAGCACGACTCGGTCGGCGAGCCCGATCGTCGACAGGCGGTGAGCCACGATCAGCGTCGTCCGGCCTTCCATCAGCACGCGCAATGCCTCGTGGATCTCCTGCTCGACCTGGACGTCGACCGCGCTGGTGGCATCGTCGAGGACCAGGATCGGCGGGTTGAGCAGGAGCGTGCGCGCGATCGCGATCCGCTGGCGCTGCCCGCCCGACAGCGTGTAGCCGCGCTCGCCAACGACCGTCTCATAGCCGTCGGGCAGGTCGCTGATGAACTTGTGTGCGTTGGCAGCGCGCGCTGCCGCCTCGACGTCAGCTAGCTCGGCGTCGGGAAGGCCGTAGGCGATGTTGTCGCGAATCGAGCACGTGAACAGGTACGGCTCGTCGAGCACGACCCCGATCCGCGCGCGGAGGCTCGCCAGCGTCAGATCGCGGACGTCGTGGCCGTCGATCCTGACCGACCCGGAGCTGACGTCGTAGAAGCGGGGCAGCAGGCGCGAGATCGTGGTCTTGCCACTCGCCGTGCGGCCAACCATCGCCACGGTCTCGCCCGGCTTGAGGTGCAAAGACAGGTCCGAGAGCACCTCGGGTCCGTCGCCGTAGGCGAAGTCGACGTTCTCGAACCGAACATCGCCCTCGCACTCGACGAGATCGACCGCGCCGGGCCGGTCGACGATCGCCGGCTGCTCATCGAGGATCTGGTACATCCGCCCCGCCGAGGCCTTGGCGCGCTGGCCGAGCATGATCAGCATCCCAAGCAGCTGAAACGGTGCCTGCAGCATCACGATGTAGGCGCTGAAGGCGAGGATGGCCCCGACCTGCAGGTGCCCGTGAATTACCAGCCACCCGCCGAACAGCAGCACCAGCGCGAGTCCGAGCTGAGGAAGGTTCTGGACCGTCGGGGTGAACCGGGCCCGGATGTCGGCGTCTTGGATGTAGGCCCACTTCAGCCGGTCGGCCGCCTTGGCCAGCGTACGCAGCTCGCGCGGCTCGGCCACGAACGACTTGACGATCCGGACGCCGTTGAGGTTCTCATCGACGATCGTCGCCACCTCGGCCAGCCGCGACTGGATCAGCCACGACACCGGGAAGATCTCCCTGCGCATGCGGACGCTGGCGAAGTAGACCATCGGCGTCGTCGACATCGCCACCAAGGCCAGCGGCACGTTGATCGACAGCATGTAGGCGAACGCCACGAGGGCGACGGCGCACTGCACGAGGATCGATGGGGCGAACGTGAGATACATCTGGACCGACCTGATGTCCGAGTTCGCGCGTGAGATCAGCTGGCCCGATTGCACCCGGTCGTAGAACCCGAACGACATCTTTGTCAGGTGCTCGTACATGATGTTTCGCAGGTCGAACTCCATCGCGTACGCGGTGCGCAACAGGAAGAGCCGCGAGATGTACGCCGAGATCCCCGCGGCCACAGCCAGCGCGAACACGAGCACGACATAGTGCGAAAGCGGCACCGTGTGCCGTTGCAGCGAGTTGGTGACGGCTTTGTTGAGCAGGTTGGGAATTTGCACCTGCAACACCAGCGCGACGAACGACAGGGTCAGCGCCGTGAACAAGGTCTTCTTGTGAGCCATCACGACGGGACGGGCTCGGCCGATCCAGGACTTGCTGCGATCGGGGTCGATCGTCGCCCGCGGAGGCCGGTAGCGCGACTTGATCCCCGTGGGGACGAAGGTGCCCACTGTTTCCGCCGGCCGGGCGGCGGTGGTGGCGCTCACGCCGCCGCCCCTTGGCGAGGTTCCCCGGCGCGCGGAGCGCCCGCGCGGCGAGCGGCGCGGTAGGCATCCAGCGCCTCCTTCCAGGGTTGCAGCGCGCGCAGCGCCGCCTCGGCGCCATCGGGGCGG
>DATBYI010000422.1:0-11791 GCA_036513815.1 Solirubrobacteraceae bacterium | reverse complement strand
CTGCCCGACTCGCTCGGCTTGTACTGACCGAAGGCCACCGAGCCGTTCGCCATCTCGATCGGGACCAGGCGCGAGCCGGCGCACCCGATACCGGGGCCGTAGAACCAGGTGAGGATGTCGTCGCGTCCCGACAGCCACATGTCGAAGGGAGGCATCGACTGGCTGGCGTCCTCCCGGATCACCGCGGTCAGCGCGTCGACGTCGTAGCGCTGGAAGGCATCGACGTACCGCGCGAGCATCTCGCGCTGCTCCGGGTCCATCGGCAACACGGCGTCGGTCTCCGCGATCTGGCGCTCGTCGATCGTCGCACGGGCACGTTGGAGCGCGCTGTTGACCGACGCGACGCTCGTGTCGAGCAGCTCGGCCACCTCGCTGGCCTTCCAGCGCAGCACCTCGCACAGGATCAGCACGGCGCGTTGGCGCGCGGGCAGGTGCTGGAGTGCGGCCACGAAGGCCAGGCGGATCGTGTCGCGCGTGGCCACGACGTCGGCCGGGTCGTCGTCGGTGCTGATCAGGCTCATCGGGATCGGCTCGACCCACGTGGCCTCGGGGAGCGTGTTCAGGCTCGCGGGATCCGGCGTGGCGGCCGGACCGAAGTCCATTGGCCGGGCGCGGCGCGAGCGGCTGTTCAGCATGTCCAGGCAGACGTTGGTCGCGATCCGGTAGAGCCAGGAGCGGAACGCGGCGCGTCCCTCGAAGCGATCGAAGCCCCGCCACGCGCGCAGGAAGGTGTCCTGCACGGCGTCCTCGGCCTCGAACGGCGAGCCCAGCATCCGGTAGCAGTAGCCGGTGAGCTCCGAGCGATGCTGCTCGAGGCGCTGCTCCAGATCCCCCTGGCCGACGGCCACTTGCGATTCCTGCACGAGGGTCATGCTAAGTCATCAGACCGACGCTCCGGGCGAAACTCATCGCCGTTGGGCGAATTCTTGAGGCCTAAGCCGCCGCCGTCAGGCGCCGCCGACCACCCATCGGATCTACAGGCCCTGCCCGGCGAGCAGTTCGTTGGTCGACGCGTCGAGGACCGCGTTGGGCACGGAGATCAGGTGGTTCTTGAGCATCCAGTTCCCGTAGGCATTCCACTGCGACGGGTCCTGCCACCCCCACGGCAGGTTCGGGTTGCTCGGGAAGAAGGCGGGCAGCGTCGCCTTCACGCTCGCGAGCTGGAGCTTTGGATCGAGGCCGGGGCTCGCGCGGACGAGGTTGTTGACGGCGGCCTGCGGGTCGCTCCGGGCCGACTCATAGCCGCGCCCGAGCGCCTGCACGAACCGGCGGACGACGTCCGGATGGTTGACGATCTCGTTCTTGGTCACGACGACGACGAGCTCGTCGTAGTTGGGCACGCCGACCTGCTGCATGTGGATGACGTTCGGGTGCTTGTGCAGCATGGCCAGCTCGATCGCTTCGTAGTTCCAGTACGCGCCGAGGGTGGCGTCGACGCGCCCCGAGAGCATCGCGGGCACCAAGTTGGCGCCCACGTTGATCTCCTTGACCGAGCTCGCCGGGACGCCGGCACCGGCCAGGATCGTCGCCAGGTACGCGTGCTGGTAGGGGATCCCGGCGTCGCCGACGCGCTTCCCGCGCAGGTCGGCCGGGCTGGTGATGTGCTTGGACCCGACCGAGACGATCGAGGTGAGCGGCTCCTGGACGATGGCGGCGACCGACACCAGCGCCTGCCCCTGGTTGCGCGCGAGCAGCACCTCCGGCTCGTAGGAGATCGCGGCATCGACCTTGCCCGCGGCGAGCAGCTCGAGGGGCGACGCGGGATTGGAGGGGATCTGGACGTGGACGTCGAGGCCGGCCTTGGCGAAGTCTCCGTCGGCGAGCGCTTGGTAGATGCCGACGTGGTCGGCATTCGGGGTCCAGTCGAGCATCATCGTGAACTGCTGGGTGCTGCCGGCCGCCCCGGTCACCGCCTCCTGCTTCTCGCCGCAGGCGGACAGCCCCAGCGCGGCAAGCGCCGCGAGCACCGCGACTGCCATCGCCATGAGCCGACGCCGCCTCATGCCGGCCGCTCCTCGGCTGCGCGGTAGGCCCACGGCAGGACCAGCCGCTCGGCCAGGCCCAGCAGCGAGAACAGAGCGATCGCGAACAGCGACAGGATCACCACCGCGGCCACGCCGCGGGCGGCGAGCAGCTGGGGCAGCGACTGGAGGATCACGTAGCCGAGACCGGAGTTCGAGCCGTTCCACTCCGCGAACACCGCTCCGATCACGGCCACCGCCACCGCGATCCTCGTCCCCGTGAACAGATTCGGCAGGGCGGATGGCAGCTCGACGTGCCAGAACGTCCGCAGGCGGGAGGAGTCGAAGGTCCGCATCAGCTTGATCAGATCGGGATCGACTGCGGCGAGGCCGGCCGTCGTCGTAACCACAATTGAGAAGAACGACACC
Organism: Solirubrobacteraceae bacterium; assembly: GCA_036513815.1. GTDB lineage: Bacteria > Actinomycetota > Thermoleophilia > Solirubrobacterales > Solirubrobacteraceae > Palsa-465. The sequence continues at coordinate 9,401 of DATBYI010000422.1, read as the reverse complement.
AAGGCGATCACCACCAGCTTCGGCAGCAGCCCGAAGCCGAGCCAGAATGCGAGCACGGGGGCGAGGATCACCACCGGCACCGCCTGCGAGGCCACCAGCAGCGGATAGACGGCACGTCGCAGGGTGGGCGAGAAGTGGATCGCCACCGAGAGCACGAACCCGAGCGCGGTCGCGACGAGGATCCCGAGGAGGACCTCCTCCGCGGTGACCAGGAAGTTGCTCCACAAGAGCCCGCGATCTGTGTAGAGCGCCTTGGCGACCTGGTGCGGTGCCGGCAGGAGCAGCGAGAACGTGCTGCCGTGCAGGTCGACGTAAAGCTCCCAGATCCCGATCAGGCCGGCCAGCACGATGGCGGCGGGGAGGGCTTGCCGAACGCGTCTCATCCGTCGGCTCCCAGTGCCGTCAGCGCGCGTTCTCGCAACTCCACCACGGCGGGATCCGTGCGCTTGCGCGGCTTGGGTAGCGCGACCTCGATCTCCGCCTCCTTCCGTCCGGGACGAGGGGTCATCACGACCACACGATCCCCCAACACGACCGCCTCCTCCACGTCATGGGTCACCAGGACGGTCGTGCGTGGCTCGCTCTCGAGCACGCGTGACAGCCACCCCTGCATCTCCTGGCGGGTGATCGCGTCGAGCGAGGCGAACGGCTCGTCCAGCGCGAGCACCGGCTTGCCGGCGAGCAGGGTGCGCAGGAACGAGATGCGCTGGCGCATGCCGCCGGAGAGCTCCGCGGGGCGCGCCCGTTCGAACTGCGCGAGTCCGAACCGCTCGAGCCACGGCGCGGCGGCCTTGCGCGCCTCATCGCGGGAGGCCCCGCGTGCGCGCAGCGCGAGGCCGGCGTTGTCGATCGCGTTCAGCCACGGGAGTAGCAGGTCGCGCTGGGGCATGAGCGCCGCGGGGGCCGCCCGTACCGTGCCCGAGTCGGGCTGCTGGAGCCCGCAGATGAGCTCGAGCAGCGTGGTCTTGCCACAGCCGCTCGGACCCACCACGGCCACGACCTCGCGGGCCGCCGCGCGCAGCGACATGTTCGAGAGGGCCTGGATCGGTCCTCGCTTGGTGCGGAATGTTCGGCTCACGAGCTCGACGTCGACGGAGTCCGCCGCACTGAGCTCGCGATGCTCCTCTGCGGGAGCCTCGATCATCTCCGGCGTCGCTCCCTTCGCGGGCATTACCCCACAGGTTCAAAGGGTCAGCGCCGGTCACACGCAGTGTGCAGGGCGCTATCTCAGCCGGCCTTTCCCGCCAGCCCCCCTGGTTGTCAGGTTGCCGCCAATGCTAACGCGCTGTGAAGCACGGTGGCTCCTCGCCCGATCGTCTCAGTGCGAGATCACGTGGCGGACCGTCCGCGAGACGCTGCCGACCGTGCCGTGCTGGCCGCTCGCGAGGCCGGTTATACCCAGCGTGATCACGAACAGACCGGCGAGGAGCGCCAACCCCGCGAGCAGCGCGGGCCAACGCCGATCGAGAAAATCCCGGGCTGCGGCCAGGATCGATGCCGCCCGCGTCGGCGCGATCACCAACGTCGCGATCATGAGGATCAGGGGTAGGACGAACGCGACGTTGTACAGCGCGATCAAGACCAGCTGACGGCCCGGACCGAACCCCGAATCGACGATGGCTGCGATCGCCGCGAAATAGGGGAAAGCCGTCGGCAACTCGACCGCGGCGATCGTCACTCCGAGGAGGAGGGCCGACTTGCCTTCCGCGGATGCCGAGGGCAGCTGGTGGCGCCGAGCCAGGGTCTTACGCCGATACCACAGCACGCCGGCCGCGATCAGCATCACGGCGCCGGCCACCGTCTCCCCGATGTAGCGGGCCGTGTGCCCCGGCTTGGGCACGAGCGCCAGCACCGCCTCCCCCGGACCCAGAGCGATGACCGCACCGCCCACGAAGTTGACCGCGAGCACCCCGAGGGTGAACTGGATCAGACCACTCCGCGGCTCGTCCCCGATCGCCAGGTACAGGCCGGGGGCGATCGTGCTCGGGTTCATCGAGTCGGCGAGCCCAATCGAGAGGACCAGGCCGATCAGGCGAAGCACGGTGCGCTTCCTCCCCGGAGGTGTTGGCGGCGTTCAGCCTCGGGAGTGTATGCGCGCGGGTTAGCGCGGTGGGTGGATCGGCCGAGCGAGGTAGCTCTGGCCGGCGTGCAAGATGATCGTCTTGTGGCGGACGAAGTCGATGACCGCTACCGAGTCGGTGACGTCATGGACGAGCGTTCCGTTGCAGCGGTCGGCGACCGTCCAGATCGTGCCGCGCACCGTGGCCGAGGAATACCGGCCTCGGGTTGTGAACTTGCCGTGGGCACTCGCCCTAAGCAGCTGGAGCGTCTTGCTCGAGAGCGACGCAGCGCTGGCGTCCGCGCTCAAGTGCGCGCGGCACAGCGAGTAGGACGGGGCGCCGTGGAAGGCATTCTCGACGATCGAGAGGGTGACGAACCCTTTGTTCTTGCCGTTGCGCTGCTGGGTGAGCTTGAAGATCGCGCCACCGAAAGTGCCGTGCTGGGTCTTGTTCTTCTGGCCGTTGGCGGTCAGGAGACCGAGCGAGCCGTGCAGCGCGTTCACGACCGACCCGTTGGGGATCTGGCGCGTCTCGGTCAGGGGAACGAACACGCCGTTGATCTTGATCAGCACGATCCCGGTGACCGCGGACACGTCGAACGTGCTTCCCAGCGTCGGAGTTCCCGGCGCCGGTGTGGCCGGCGTGGTGAAGCTCACGTCGGGGCCGTACACGGTTCCATCGCCGTTGACGGCCACGAGCCGCACGTGGTACTCGGCGTTCGGAACGAGCCCCTGGACGGTGATCGGCCCGACCGCGTGCGCGGAGAAGTCCGATCCGATCGACTGCGACGGCGTCGAGTTCGTGTAGGTCGGGCCCGAGGTGCCGGCGTTCGTGTACTGCGAGTCGAGCCCGTACTGGAAGTAGGCCGTGGTCGGAAGCCCGTTCGGGGTCACCGAACCGGCGAACCCTGCGCCCGTGACATTGACGAACGGCTGGCTCGTCTGGACCGCGGGCTGCGTCGGCGAGAGCGACTGCTGATTCGACTGCCCCGACTGCGGCGCGGTGACCGTGTAATCGATCGTGGCCACGTCGGTTTGGCCATCGATGCTCTCGGCTGTGACGCTGTAGGTGTGCGGGCCGGCGGTGGACGTGTCGAGCTGTCCCGTCCCGGTCGTCGCGCCGTTCGAGTCGGTGCAGGTTTGGATGCCTGGACCGTAGGCGGCCTCGATGCATGTGAAGGTGGTGCGGACGGTCTGGCCCAGGTTGTACGTCTGGTTGTTGGTTGGCGCGGTGATGAGCGCGGCGGGTGCCGCGGCGACCGTGTAGCTGACCGTGGTGGTGCTCGTCTGGCCGTCCTGACTCGTGGCGGTGACGGTGTAGGCGTATGAGCCGGCCGTGGAGGTGTCGAGCTGGCCGGTGCCGTCGGTGGCGCCGTTCGAGTCCTGGCACGTCTGGATGCCCGGGCCGTCGGTCCCGTCAGTACACGAGAAGGCGGTCGGGGCGGTCTGGCCCACAGCGTATGTCTGGCCAGCAAACGGCGCGCTAATCGTGGCGGTTGGCGGCGCCTGGTAGGTGTACTGATCGGCCGGCGTCGTGGCGCTCGTTCCGGCCGAAGTTACGGTGATGTCGACGGTGCCCGCGGACTCCGGCGGCGCGATGGCCGTAATCTGCGTCGGGCTGTCGTACGTAAACGAGGTCGCCGGGGTGCCGCCGAAGTCGACCGCGGTCACGCCGGTGAAGTACGTGCCGGTGATTGTCACGGCCGTCCCGCCGGCGGTGGGCCCGCTCGACGGGCTTATGCCGGTCAGGGTCGTGGCGGCGGTGGTGAACTGCTCGACGTTCTTGGCCGAGGTGGAGCCGCTCGCGTTGTCGGCGACGATCTCGTAGTAATAGGTCGTACCAGGCGTGAGGTCCGAGACTGTCTCGCTGACCGCCTTATTTCTGGAGACCACGCCGGCGGCCGCCTCGGGCGACGACGTCCACGTCGATTGATCCGCCGAGGTTCCGTACAAGAAGTGGAAGCCTCCCGCTTCGCCTCTGAGGTTGATCGTGCCGGTGAGATCCGCCGAGGTGGCGGTGGTGTCCTGAGCGGCGCCGGTGGTCGGCGTGCAGGGAACCCCGTGCAGCATTGCCTCGAACGCGCCTACGTCGCAACTGCCGTCCGGTCGTGCCACCAAGCGCTGGTCGATCGGGAGGCACAACGAGCTGCCGGGGTCTCCTAGCGCAGGGCTGCCCGCGAGGAGTGCCTCCGTCCAGGTTGGACCGCCGTTGTCGAAGATCGGGACGAGCCTGGGGTCGACGGTGGACTGATCTCCGCTTCCCGACAGGCCGCAGGAGTCGTCCTGGTCGAGGTTGTCGCTCTCCTGTCCGTCGATCGCGTTCCCCGTCTGGGCCTGATTCACCCCGTCGGTTTGGCCGGGGGCGACGCAGGCAACGCCGCCGTCGCTGCCCAGGATCGTGTTGTAGACGCTCGTGGTGGCAAGCTGGTCGGTCTGGAGGTCGGCGGCGTTGTCAGACAGCGTCACGTTGTCGAGCGTCAGCGCCGCACCGCCATTGGCGATCGCGGCCGACGAGTCGAAGCCGCCCGAGTCGACCACGGTCGCATTCGCGAGCGTCACCTGGCCGCCGAGAAGGTAGAGAGCTCCGCCACCGCAACAGGTCGTGCCGTCTCCGTTGAACGTGATGCCGAGCCCGGCGACCCCGCCCGCGCGCGTGAAGAGCGCCCCGCCGGCGCCGGCGATGTCGTGGCTGAAGAACACGTTTCTCATCGTCAACGTGCCCGAACCGTTGCTGATGGCTCCGCCCGCCGGTGTGCCGCCGCCGCCATCGTTGCTGAAGGCGACGTGGTCGAGGACCAAGGCTCCGCCGTCATTGAACAACGCGCCGCCGCCGTCGGCGTTGCTCGCGCCGCAGCTCTCCTTGCACGCCTCGTCGTTTCCGTCGAGCCCGTGGGCGAAGGTGAGGTTCTGGATCGACACCGTGCCGCTGTCGACGCGCAGGATCCGCGCCACAGCGCCGCCCGCGTTCGTGCCCGAGTTCTGTGACCCGTCGATGGTGGTGGAGCCTACGCCGGCGCCCTCAAGGGTGAGCGACTTCGTGACGTCGAGGTCGGTGCCTTGGGTGAGGGCGTAGGTGCCCGAGCCGAGCGCGATCGTGTCGCCGCCCGAGGTTGTCGCGTCCTCGGCGTTGATCGCCTGCCGTAGCGAGCAGTTCGACGCGTCCGCGCTCAGGCAGTCGCCCGTCCCAGTCCCCGAGTCCGATGTGGTCGTGACGTTGATCGTCGCGGCTTGCGCGGCGGCCGCCGACGCGAGCAGCACAACCGCCGCCAGAATTGGCGTGAAGAGCGCTCGAAGCGCGCGTCGGTGTTGGATCAAGCCACCATCCATGGCGAAGCTTTCCTCACAAAAACGCGCCATCGCACCCGGATTTTCCGAGCGTTAGTTCGGGGCCTCCGGCGGCGCGGACGGTCGTCGCTCATTTATGCGTGGGGGGCCTTGGCCAGGTAGCTCTGCCCGGAGTGGAGGATGATCGTCTTGTGGTGGACGAAGTCGGTCACCGAGACGGAGTCGGTGACGTCGTGAACGAGTGTTCCGTCGCAGCGATCCGCGATCGTCCAGATCGTGCCGCGGACGGTCGCGGCGGAGTAGCGCCCGCTCGTGCGGAACTTGCCGTGCCCGCTGGCGTGCAGGAGCTGGAGGGTCTTGCTCGAGAGCGCCGCGGCACTCGCCTCGCCCGCCGGGTGCTTGGTGCAGAGCGCGTAGGACGGTGCGCCCTTGAACGCGTTCTCGACGATCGAGAGCGTGACGAGGCCCTTGGTCGCCCCCGAGCGAGTCTGGGTGAGCTTGAAGATCGCCCCGCCGAACGTACCGTGCTGCGTCTTGCCCTTCTCCCCGTTCGACGTGATCAGCTCGAGCGAACCCAGCCGGGCGTCGACCTCGGTCCCTGAGGGCAGCCGCTTCAGTTCGGTCAGCGGCACGAATCCCCCGTGCGGGACCTTCACGAGCACCAGCCCGGAGATTGTCCTGACGTTGAACGACTGGCCGAGGATCGGCGGCGGCGGAGCGTGGTCCGCGGGCGTGGTGAGCGTCCGCACGGGGCTCGCTCCGCTTCCCGCGCTGTTCGTCGCGACCGCCTGCACCCGATAGGTCGTGTTGGGCAACAGACCGACGGCAGTCGCGCTCACGACGTGATCCGAGAAGTCCGGACCGAGTGACTGGGAGGCGGTGCTCCCCGTGTAGGAGAACGCCGTGTCCGGCAGCACCGGGCCGTACTCGAACTGGACGGTCGTCGGCAATCCTTCGGGGTTCACGGTGGCGTTGAGGGCCGCGCTGGTAGGGCTTGTAACCGACGGGGTGCCGCCGCTCACGAGGGGCGGGACGGTGAGATAGGAGAAGACGTCGGCGGTACCGGTCGCGCTCGTGCCAGTGGGCGTCGTGACGGTGACGTCGGCCCCGCCGGTCCCCGGAGGTGACGCCGCGGTGAGCTGCGTAGGACTGTCGAGGACGAACGAAACGGCGGTCGCTCCGAACTCGACCTGGCTTGCGTCGGTGAAGCCGGTGCCGGTCACGGTCACGCTCGTGCCACCGCTGGCCGGACCCGATGAGGGGCTGACCTGGATGACCGCCGGCGTCGGCCCCGTGCCCGCCAGGTAGTGCGCTTCGAGCACCGAGGGCGTGAGCGCGGTCGGGTAGATCGCACCCAGATCGAGCGACCCCGTGAAGTTGGTGCTCCATCCCGCAGAGCCGAAGGCGAAAGTTGCCTGTTGGGTGTCCACCGCGGACGGCATCTGGAAACCCGACGGCGAGCTCGCGGTTTGGCTCACGGGGGTCATCGTGTAGGTCGTGCCGTTCCACACCGATCCGGAAGGCTCTTGCCCGTCGATCACGACATTGACGAGGTTGCCAGCGTCGGAGACCGTGACGGCGACGTAGTGCCAGTTCCCGTCGGTCAGGTTCGGGAAAGGGATGGCGATGTCATCGCTGAAGAACTGGACATACACACCGGCGCCCGACGGTGCGTACGGGCCCGTGACGCTGCCGGGCGCCATCAGCGAGATCGTGAAGGCAGCGTCAGGCGAGCCCTCCGCCCCCGCCCTGAACATCGACATTGACGACGTGTCGGTGGTGTTGAACCAGAGCTCGACGGTTCGGTCGGCGCTCCCTTCGAGCTCGGAGAGGTCGTTCGTGTCGGCCGCGTAAGTGTCGGAGTCCCCGGTCAAGCCAATCGCCTGCACCGAGCCGTCCGCGAACACGCCCTGCTGCCCGTAGGTGACAGGGCCGTTGTACGTGGCGTCGTTGCCGTTCCCGGTGGCGTCGACCGCCGTCGATCCGCCGGATTCGTTGAACGGGTAGAAGGCGGACGGCTGGCTTGCGAACACGTCCTGGCTGTAGGTGGCAAACCGCCCAGAGGGCTGGGCCTCCGCGCTCGAGATCGACCCGAGCAAGACCGTCGCCGCCGCGGCGGCGACCGTCGCCAACACCCGTCCCTTCATTAGATTGCCCCCTTGACTGCGTCAGCGTCGACTCCGCCGCCATGAGTATCGCGCGCGGAAGCCACAGGCGCGCGCCACCGTTAACCTTGACAGGATCATGTCAAGGTTTGCTAGCATCGCCCCGATGCGCGACTTCCTGGCCGCCACGCGGGAACGAGTCATCGTCTACGACGGCGGCATGGGCGCCACGCTCGAGCAGTTCGAACTGAGCCTCGAGAACGACTACCGGCTTCCCGGCCGCTGTCATGAAGCGCTCGTGCTGAACCGCCCCGACGTGATCGAGGGCGTACACACCGCGATGCTCGATGCCGGCGCCGAGGTGCTCGAGACCGACACCTTCCAGGCCTCGCGACTGAAGCTGTCCGAATGGGGCCTCGAGGAGCACACCTTCGAGATCAACCAGAAGGCGGCGGAGATCGCGCGCAAGGCGGTCGGCGAGCATCGCTTCGTGGCCGGCTCGATCGGCCCGACCGGCTTCCTGCCGGCCAGCGACGACCCCACGCTCGGCCAGATCACCTTCGCTGAGCTGTTCGACGTCTTCCAGGAGCAGGCGCACGCACTGATCAAGGGCGGCGCCGACCTGATCATCATCGAGACCGCCCAGGACATCCTCGAGGTCAAGGCGGCGATCCTCGGCGCCCGCGAGGCGTTCAAGCTCGCGGGCCGCGCCGTGCCGATCCAGTGCAGCGTATCGCTGCTCCCCCAGGGAGGCAAGATGCTCCTCGGCACCGACATCGACGCGGTCCTGACGACGCTCGAGGCGCTCGACGTGGACCTCATCGGGCTCAACTGCTCGACCGGACCCGAGGACATGCGCGACGCGATCCGCTTCCTCGGTGCGAACTCCACCGTGCCGGTCCACTGCATCCCCAACGCCGGCCTCCCACTCCAGGGGCCGAACGGGGAGACGATCTTCCCCGAGGAGCCCGAACCGCTCGCCAACGTGCTCGGCGAGTTCATCGAGCGCTACGGCGTCTCGATCGTGGGCGGCTGCTGCGGAACGACCCCGGCGCACATCGAGGCGATAGCCGAGCGCGCGCGCGGACGCACACCCGGCGAGCGCCCGGCCAAGCGCCCGCCCCAGCTCTCGAGCATGATCGCCGCAACGCCCCTCGTTCAGGATCCGGCGCCGACCATCGTCGGCGAGCGCGTCAACTCGCAGGGCTCGCGCAAGGCCAAGGACATGCTGCTGGCCGACGACTATGACGGCCTTTTGACCGTCGCCGAGGACCAGGTCACGGGCGGCGCGCACGTCCTCGACGTGTGCGTGGCGCTGACCGAGCGCCAAGACGAGGACGAGCAGATGCGCCAGGTGGTCAAGCGGATCTCGCTCACCCAGCCCGCGCCGATCCAGGTCGACTCCACCGAGCCCGACGTGATCGAGACGGCGCTCCAGCAGATCCCCGGCCGCGCGATCGTCAACTCGATCAACCTCGAGGCTGGCCGGGCCAAGCTCGACCGGGTCGTCCCGATCGCGAAGGCGCACGGCGCGGCGGTGATCGCGCTCACGATCGACGAGGTCGGCATGGCGAAGACCGCCGAGCGCAAGCTCGAGGTCGCCCAGCGGATAACCCAGCTCTGTTGCGAGGAGCACGGCCTCGATCCCGAGCTCCTGATCTTCGACTGCCTCACGTTCACGCTCACGACGGGCGACGAGGAGTGGCGGCCGAGCGCGGTCGCGACGATCGAGGGGATCCGCCAGGTCAAGCAGAACATCCCCGGCGTCAAGACGAGCCTCGGCGTGAGCAACGTCTCCTTCGGCGTGGGCGTCCCCGCCCGCAGCGCGCTCAACAGTGTGTTCCTGCACCACTGCGTCGAAGCCGGGCTCGACCTGGCCATGGTCAACCCCAACCACATCACGCCGTACGGCGAGATCCCGCCCGAGGAGCGCGAGCTCGCCGACGACCTCG
>DATBYI010000421.1:0-14686 GCA_036513815.1 Solirubrobacteraceae bacterium | reverse complement strand
CGGCGGCACCTACCACGCCTGCCGGATCATCCGGATGCTGATCGAGTTCTGGGACCGGGTGTCGCTGAGCGAGCAGGAGACGATGGTCGGCCGCTACCGCGCGAGCGGGAACGTGCTGGGCTCGAGCAAGCTGACCGCGGTACCGAACTTCGCGGGCGACCCCCACGGCGCCGTCGTCCCGCTGACCGCGCACATCCGCCTAGCCAACCCGCGCACGAAGCAGACCGAGGACAGCCGGATCTTTCGCCGCGGTTACAACTACGACAACGGCGTCGACCTGGCCGGCAACCTCGACGTCGGCCTGATCTTCAACGCCTTCCAGCAGAACCTTGCGCGGCAGTTCATCGCCACCCAGACGAGGCTGATCGGCGAGCAGATGGTCGACTACATCACACCCGTCGGTGGCGGCTATTTCTTCGTGCTTCCTGGCGTGCGCAACAACAACGACTGGTACGCACGCGCCCTCTTCCAGTAGATGAGCGCGCGGATCGCGGGCTAGGTTGGCTCGTACGTCCCGAAGCTCCAATGGTTGCCCTCGAGATCGCGGACGGCAAACTCGCGGGAGCCGTAGTCCTGGTCGATCAGGTCCATCGCGACTTCGGCGCCCGCCGCCGTCGCGCGCGCGTGTAACGCGTCGGGGTCGTCGCACGTGGCATAAACCCAACCCTGGCCGACGCGCTCGGGGTAGTAATCCTCGCGTGCCGAGCCGAACATGATCAGGTCGGTGCCCCAACGCATCTCGGCGTGGGTGACGCCACCGCGATCGTCCTCGTGAAGGGCGACGGGCTCAAAGCCGAACGCGTCCTGCAGCCACTGATGGGCGGCGTGGGCGTCCTTGTAACGGAGTGCTGGATAGAGCTTCATGCCGCCAGCCTGTCAGGCGGCGATCTTGCTGTCTTGGACGAATGGGAACTCGGTCGGCGTGCAGCCGACGAGCTCGCGGAAGTCGCGGTTGAAGTGAGGCTGGTCGGCATAGCCGGCGGCGTACGCGATGTCGGCCAGCCCATCGCCGGCGCGGAGCCGCTGCACCGCGTGCTCGATACGAATCAGCCGGCCGACCGCCTTCGGGGGCAGTCCGACCGCTTCGCTGAAGCGGGCCGTGAGATGTCGCCGGCTCCACCCGACCTCGTCGGCGAGCGCCTCGACGCGAGCCGCCCCGCGCGTGGCGCGCAGCCGCGCGAGCGCGCAGGCCACCTCGGGCGCCGTATCGTCGGCTTCGGACAGGCGGCCGGCCAGGAGCCGCTGCGCGACCGCGTGGCGCTCGGCCGCGTCGCGCGCATCCCCCAATCGCTCGATCAGCTCGGTCCCGAAGGCTCCGAGGAGATCCTCGAGCTCGACGAGCTCGTCGCCCAGTGCGCTCGCCGGGACGCCGAGCAGCCGCCGCGCTTCGAGCACGTCGAGGTAGAGCTGATAGCCGGCCTGCTCACCGTCGTGGCCCGTGACGGTCGGGCGGTCCCAGACGCCGGCCGCGAACGAGCCGATGCGGCGGCCATCGATGTTCATCTCGGGACCCAGGCAGACGATCAGGACGACACCGACCAAAGGGCTCTCGAGGCGCTCGAGCGGGGCGGCGCGCTCGTGGAAGTCGGTGGCACGGTCGATGACGCCGCGCAGCGCCGGCGCGGGCTCGAACTGTTCGAGGACGAGACCCATCGGCTGAGGATATGACTGGCCGGCGCTCGTGGTTCGCTCTCGCGTAAATCGTTCGAGTTGTGACGAGCACACAACCGTCTGCCGCCAGCTGGCGACGCTCGCCGCGATTCGTGGGAGGCTGGTCGAGAAAGCGTCCTATTTGGACGGTTTCTCAGCCAGGCCCCCCGGCGGGGTTCGGTCCTTTGTGACGGGTCCACAAAGAATCGCGAGCACCGGGTCCGGGTGGGGCCTCGCTTCGCTCGGCGTCCGTGGGGCCGGGCGGGCCCGTCCGGACCGTGGTCACGATCACGACGAAGCGGCGAGCGCGGCGCGAACGGCGCCCGCGAGCTCACGCGGCGCCTCGCGCGGGACGAAGTGCCCGACGCCGGGTAGCGGCGTGAGCGTCACGTTGGCGAAGAACGCGGCCAGGCGGTCGCCCCAACCCGGAGGAAACAGCGGATCGAACTCCGGCCAGAGAACGGCCGTGGACACGGCTATCGGATCGGGCGGGCCGCCTTCGAGCTCCCGGAGGCTCGTGGCGACGGTGCCGGATCCGGCTCGGTACCACGCGATCGACGCGGTGAACGCGCCGGGGGCTCCGTATAGCCCGGCGAGGCGGTCGAGCTCCGCGTCTTCCGGGCGATAGGACGGTCCTGACCAGTGGTTCCAGAAGTGGGCGAGGTAGGCGCGGACCGCGTCGGTGCGTCCGTCGATGATCTCCTCGACCAGGCTCAGCTGATGGAACGCCTGGTACCAGAACTCCCGCTGCGCCTCGGGGGCGAGCACGCGATCGCCGGCGCCCGGGAGTGGCGGCGAGAGCACGAGCGCACGAACCCGGTCAGGGAAGGCGCGCGCGATCGCTTGGGCGACGCGGCTGCCGACGTCGTAGCCGGCGAGCACGACCGGCGCCAGATCGAGCTCGTCGATCAGCCCGACGACGCCCCGCGCCTGCGCGTCGGCCGCGTAGGCCTCGGCCGGCGGCAACGGGTGCTTGTCGGACTCGCCGAAGCCGCGTAGGTCGGGGACGATCACGTCCGCGACGTCACGCAGGAGCGGCGCGACGTCGCGATAGTCGTGGCGGTCGCCCGGCCAGCCATGCAGCAAGACGACCCCGGGGCCGGAACCGGCGCGGTCATAGGCGAGCTGGAATTCGTCGACCGGGCGAGATCTCGGCATGCAGGACGCAGCCTAGTTGCCGGTTCCGTCCGGCGCGGGCGAGCTGTGCGCCACCGCGTCGAAGTACCGCTGCGACGGCGCGGCCAGGCCCGTGTAGAGAACGTCGAAGATCTCGGCCGCCCGGGCGCGCGAGTCAGACAGCGGCGCGAGCTCGTCCGGGAGCTCGGGGTCGAGCTGGGCGAACGCGCGGAAGGCGTGCATGAGACGCGTCCTCACCATGAACGCGTCGCGGTCGGCCAGAGACGGTGCCTCCGGGGCGGCGTAGCCCTCGAACTCCGAACAGAAGGCGCCGTAGCGCTCCCCGAGCCCGACCAGGTTCCACGCGCGCGCCACCATGGCGGGCAGCCCGGGCCCGACCCGCAGGCTCGCCACGAACACCGACGCGAACTCGGCCACGCCGAGCTCGCTCAGGAGCTCGAGCACCTCCGAGGAGTGATCGTGCGGCGCCACCCACACGCTGTCCTGGACCGATCCGAAGCCGAGGAAGCGCAGACGCCGCCCCAGCCGCGTGCGCTCGAGCCGGCGGTCCTCGGGGATCTGGTGCCACAGCACCGTCCACGGGCCGGCGTCGGCCGGGAGGCGCCCGAGCGCGAAGATCCGACCGTCGCCCTCGATCAGGAGCCGCTCGCAGCGCGGGGTCAGCTCGTAGTGGACGAGCCGACCGGCGCGCACCCGCGCGATCAGGTCGCGCCGCACGAGACGGGTCAGCGCGGCGCGCGCCGCGCCGTCCGAGAATCCGAACTCACCCAGTAGGGAGACCATTCCGCCGGACCACACCGTGCGAGCGAACGGGCGCACGTAGGTGCCGAGCAGCGTGAGGACCAGATCCTGCGGTTGGAGTGGCTCGTCAGCAGGCACGCGGGCCCCAGACTCGGGAGCGGCCCGTTCAGCCGCGCCCGTCCGAGGATGAAGCGAGCGCGATCTCCTCGAACGTTCGCTCGAGCTCGGCCCGCACGCGATCGCGCCCGGCCGGCGGGGTTCGCGATCCGGCCTGGTACTGCACCGGCCAGGGCGCCATGTCGAACTCCTGCTCCGCGGCGGCGTGCAGCGTCCAGTGCGGGTCGTAGAGGTGAGGCCGGGCCAGCGCGCACAGATCGGCCCGCCCGGCCACGATGATCGTGTTCACGTCGTCATAGCTCGAGATCGCGCCCACGGCGATGACCGGGATACCCACCTCGTGGCGGATCCGATCGGCGAACGGAGTCTGGTAGCTGCGCCCGAAGGCCGGCTTCTCCATCGGCGAGACCTGACCGGACGACACGTCGACGACGTCGCAGCCGTGCTCACGCAGCATCCGCGCGAACGCCACCGCCTGGTCTGGGTCGAATCCGCCCGGGACCCAGTCGGTGGCGGAGATCCGAACGCTGAGCGGCTTATCGGCCGGCCACACCGCGCGGCACGCGTCGAGCACCTCCAACGGGAACCGAGCCCGGCCCTCCAACCGGCCGCCGTACGCGTCCTCGCGCAGGTTGGCCAGCGGCGAGAGGAAACTCGAGAGCAGGTATCCGTGGGCCATGTGCAGCTCGAGCAGATCGAACCCGGCCGCCTCGGCGCCACGCGCGGTGGCGACGAACTGATCGAGGACCACGTCCATGTCGGCCCGGGTCATCGCCCGCGGCACCTGGTTGCGCGAGCTGTAGGCGATCGGCGACGGCGCGATCACCTCCCAATTACCGGATGCCAGAGGTTCGTCCATGCCCTCCCACATCAGCTTGGTCGAACCCTTGCGACCCGAGTGGCCGATCTGCGCGCCCATCGCGGAACCGCCGTGAGAATGGGCGAAGTCGACGATCCGCCGCCACGCATCGACGTGCTCGGCCCGGTACATGCCGGCGCACCCGGGCGTGATCCGTCCGATGTCCGACACGCAGATCATCTCGGTCATGACCAGGCCGGCGCCACCGAGCGCGCGCGCGCCGAGGTGGACGAGATGAAAGTCGCCCGGCGTGCCGTCGACCGCCGAGTACATGTCCATCGGTGAGACGACCACGCGGTTGGCCAGCTCCAACCCGCCCAAGCGGAGCGGCATGAACATCGGCGGCCGCGGATCGGGGTGTACCGACGCGACAAACGAGGGGTCGCGCAGCCGCAGGTTGTCGTAGGTCACGCGACGGCTGCGCGTGAGCAGGTTGAACGCGAACTGCAGGCGGGGCTGTCCCGTGTAGCGCCCGATCGACTCGAACCACTCGAGTGAGGCCTGCGCGGCACGCTGGGTGCTCTCGACGATCGGGCGGCGCTCGGACTCGTAGGCTCTCGTGGCGGATACCTGGTCATCGCCAAACGTGCGGAACGCCCAGGCCAGCGACACCGCGTCCTCCATCGCGAGCTTCGTGCCCGAGCCGATCGAGAAGTGGGCGGTGTGCGCCGCGTCGCCCATCAGCACGACGTTGTCGACGCACCAGCGGCGGTTGCGGACCGTGACGAAGTTGATCCAGCGCGACTTGTTGCTGATCAGCCGGGCGCCGTCGAGTGCGTCCGCGAACAGCCGCTCGGACCACGCGATGCCCTCCTCGACGGTCATCTCACCCAGGCCGAGTCTCCTCCAGGTGCGCTCGTGCATCTCGACGATGAACGTGCTCATGCCCGCCTCGTAGGGATAGGCGTGCGCCTGCACCGTGCCGTGCTCGGTCTCGGCGATGAAGAACTTGAAGGCGTCGAACGCGACGTCGGCCCCAAACCAGATGTAGCGGCAGTGGCGGCGATCGAGCGAGGGGACGAAGTCCCGCGCGAGCGCGGCACGCACGGCACTCGAAGCGCCGTCCGCCCCGACGATCAGATCCGCCCACCCGAGCTCGGCCACCGGCGGCGCCTCGGTGCGGAAGCGGACATCGGCGCCGAGCGCCACCGCGCGCTCCTGGAGGATTCGCAGCAGCTCGCGGCGGCCGAGGGCCGAGAACCCGTGACCGCCCGACCTCGTGAACGCCCCTCGTTGGTGGATGTCGATGTCGCTCCACCGGGTGAAGCGCTCGACGATCTGGGAGTAGGTCTCGGGGTCGGCGTGCTCGAAGACCGTCAGCGTCTCGTCCGAGAACACGACACCGAAGCCGAACGCGTCGCCCGGCGCGCCCCGTTCGAACACCGTGACCTCGCAGTCGGGGCGGATCTTGCGCATCAGGATCGAGAAGTAGAGCCCGCCCGGGCCCCCGCCGACGACCGCGATCCGCATCAGGACTCCCTCACGCCCCGAGGTCGCTCAGGTGCTCGTACTCGAGCGCGAGGCCGTTGACGACGTTGTGCATCAGCGCCAGCGCGGAGCGCACGCCGGCACTGGCGTTCGGCGGCAGGTCTTCGGCGCAGAGCGCCTTGAGCTCCTCGTAGACGGCCAGCAGCCGAGCTTCGGTCGGGGTCAGCTCGTTCCCGACCAGGTCGGTTGAGGCACCGCCGTCAGGCGCCGCCGATCCAATCAAAGTCATTTCACCGTCCCCGCCACCGGTAGCTCGCGCAGATCGACCACCCGCTTCGCCTTGAGCTCGAACCGCGGCAGCTCGCCCTCGCCCGCGCGCTCGATCCGAAAGTTGAGCCCCTCGTGGGCGTGTCCGAGCTGGCGCCCGAGCGATTCGCGCAACGCGTCCCACCCCTCGACCGGCCAGTCGGGCTTCAGCTCGACCCGCAGCGTGATCTCGTCGCGGATGCCCTCGTGGCTGATCACGGTCTGGAACTCGTGCACCTCCGGGTACTCGCGCACGATCCCCTCGATCGCGCGCGGATACACGTTGGTGCCGCGGATCACCTTCATGTCGTCCACCCGGCCGAGGATGCCGCCCTCGTAGATGTCGAACCCGCGCCCACAGGTGCAGCGAGAAGCCGGCACTCGGCACACGAGGTCACCGGTGCGATAACGAAGCAGCGGAATCGACCCGCGCCCGAACGACGTCACGACGCGTTCGCCACGCTCGCCGTAGGCGACCGGCTCCAGCGAGTCCGGGTCGAGCACCTCCTCGAGCACGTGGTCCTCGATGAGATGCGTCCCGCCGGGCTGGTGCGAGCACTCGAACACCATGATCGTCCCGATCTCCGTCATCCCCGCGGTGTCGTACGCCTTGGCGCCCCACAGCTCTTCGATCAGGGCCTTGGTCTGCGGAATCGAGCCGGCCGCCTCGCCGGACAGGATGAGCCGCGAGACGCTCGACCCGGGCAGGTCGACGCCGAGGCGCGACGCCTCCTGGGCGAGCCGGATCGCGTAGGTCGGCGTGGCGGCGACGACGGTGGCGCCGAAGTCGAGGATCTGGAGCACGCGCGCCTCGGTGCTCTGCGCGCCACCGGGCACGTTCAGGACCCCGATCTTCTCCATCGCGTAGTGCAGGCCCCAGAAGCCGATGAATGAGCCGTAGCCGAACGCGATGTACGCCGTGTCGTTCGACCTGACGCCGCAGCCCCAGATGCCGTAGCACCACATCTCGGCGATCCATGCCCAGTCCTTGCGCGAGTCGAGCGCGCGCAGCGGACCGCGTCCGGTGGTTCCCGAGGTCGTGTGGACGCGGATCGCGCCGTCGCCGCCGATGACGGGAATCTCGCCGTACGGTGGCGCCGCATCCTGGGAGGCCATCCACTCGTCGCGGGTCAGCACGGGCACGCGACGCAGATCCTCGAGCGTGCGCAGCTGCGCCGGGTCGAAACCCTCGTCAGCGAAACGTCGCCGGTACCACGGGCTGCGGGCGGCCGCCCACTCGCACTGCCGGCGCAACTTGACCAGCTGAAGCGCCTCGATCCGCCCCCGGTCGAGGGTCTCGGTCTTTGGGTTCCAGTACGGGCTTTCCGTCGCCACCGGGCTCGCCGCGAGCATACCCCACATTGCTCCGGACTTCTATGTCGAGTATCGTCGCGCCGCGGCCGTGACTCGCCACCGGATCGTCAACCCTCCCGAGCTCGGCGAGCCGAGCGGCTTCTCGCACGCGGTCGTGGCGGACGGCCCTACGGTCTACCTGGCCGGTCAGCTCGGGTCCGGCGAGACGCTCGTCGAGCAGTTCGACAGCGCGATCGCCAACCTGTTGACGGCACTGCGCGCCGCCGGCGGTGAGCCCGAGGACCTCGTCTCGCTCCAGGTGTTCTTGACCGACATGGCCGCCTACAAGGAATCACGCCCGGCCCTCGCGCGGGTGTGGCGCCGGCATTTCGGAACGCACTATCCGGCCATGGGCCTGTTCGCGGTGAGCGAGCTGTTCGAGCCGCGGGCGCAGGTCGAGGTCATGGGAGTCGCCGTGCTGGACCGAATTGTCGGCGGCGCCTGACGGCGGCGCTTGACGGCGGCGCCTTAGTTAGCACCCGTCGCCCCGGTGTGACACCGTGTGCGCGATGCACAGGCTCTCCCGCCGGAGCTCTGGGGTGCTCGCGGTCGTCGTGCTCGTCGCCGTGGCCGCCGTGGCGGGGCTCGTCGCCTCGCGCGGGACGAGCGCGCACGAGCCCTCGCACGAGACGGCTCAATCGACGGCCCAGAACGTGCTGTCGCTCTCGGTCAGCAACCGCACCACCGGCCGTCGCATCCCCGCCGGGTTCCTCGGGCTGTCGCTCGAGTACACGGCGATCGAGCCGTACGCCGGAACCGATCCGAAGGCGATCAACCCGGTGCTCGTCCAGCTCATCCGGAACCTCTCGCCCAACCAGCCGGCCAACCTGCGCATCGGCGGCGACAGCACCGACTGGGTGTGGTGGCCGGTGCCCGGCGCGACCAAGCCGGGGGGCGTCCGCTACGCGCTGAACAACCGCTTCATCAAGGTAACCGCCGCGCTCGCGCACGACGTCGGCGCGAAGCTGATCCTGGGCATCGACCTCGAGATGGACAGTACGACCGACGCCGCGGCCGAGGCGAACGCGCTCGTCCAGGGCATCGGCCCGAGCTCGATCCAGGCGCTCGAGCTCGGCAACGAGCCCGAGCTGTACGGAAGCTTCACGTGGTACACGAACAAGAGTGGCGTCCACGTCCACGGTCGTCCGCTGGACTACGACTTCTCCGATTACCTGAGCGATTTCTCGCGTATCGGCAAGGCGCTGCCGGCCGACGTGGCGCTCGCCGGGCCAGCCACCGGCGGCCCGCGCTATATCCCGGAGCTGGGGTCTTTCCTCCCGGCCGAGCCGCGCGTCCAGGTGGCCACCCTGCACCGGTATCCGCTTCAGCAGTGCTACATCGCCCCGTCGGCGCCGCAGTACCCGTCGGTCGCGCACATCCTGGCCCCGTCCGCCTCGGAGGGCCTCGCGAACAGCATCGCGCCGTACGTCGGCGTCGCCCACGCGCGACACGTGTCGCTACGGATCGACGAGATGAACACCGTCTCCTGCGGAGGCGCCCCCGGCGTCGCCAACGCCTTCGTGTCCTCGCTGTGGGCGCTCGACGCGAGCTTCCAGATGGCCCGGGTCGGCGTCGACGGCGTCAACTTCCACACCTACCCCAAGGCCCCGTACGAGCTGTTCACGTTCAAGCGCGTACACGGCAAGTGGCAGGGCGACGTCGCCCCCGAGTACTACGGCCTGCTCATGTTCGCCCAGGCGGCGCCGCCCGGCTCGAGCCTGCTCCGGCTGTCGGGGTCGCTCGGCGACGTGCGGTCGTGGGCGACGCGCGCCCCCGACGGCACCGTCCACATCGTCCTCATCAACGACGACACGGCGCAGTCGCACACGGTGGCGGTGCGCGTCCCGGTCGCCGCGGCCGGCCAGCCGGCGGCGCTCGAGCTGCTGCGCGGCAAGGGCATCTCCGCCACCACCGGCGTCACCCTCGGCGGCCAGACGTTCGGCACCGCGACCAAGACCGGCGCGCTGAGCGGACGCTCCACGGTAACGAACGTCACCGCGACGAACGGGGCGTACGTCGTCCGCGTGCCTCAGGCGAGCGCCGCGATGCTCACGCTGACGCCTGCGCCGGCCGGCTGACCTGCGCCTGCGGCTGCGCCGCCGTCCGCGCGTGGACGAAGTCGCGCGAGCGAATCAGCGCCATCGAGGCCACGCCGCCGACCAGCGCCACGCCGCCCGAAACGAGCAGCAGGTCGTTCAGCCCAGCCGCGAACGCGGCGTGCGCGGCAACCGCGACCCGTCCGCGCACGTCTGCGGGCAGCGAAGCGATCACGCCGCGCACGTTGCCCTGCGTAACGGCGGTCGCGACCGTAGCGGTGTGGCCGGCCAGCGCCGGGACGGCGGCCAGCCCGTGGTGCAGGCTCCGCCGCACCGCGGAGGTGAAGATCGTGCCGAGCGCAGCGGTGGCCACCGCGATCCCGACCTGACGGAAGGTCGCGTTGACGCCCGAGGCCATCCCGGCGCGATGCGGCTCGACCACGCCGACCGCGGTCGAGGCGAGCGGTGGATTGACCAGTCCGGAGCCCACTCCCGCGATCAGGAAGCCGGGAATCAGATGCGTCCAGGTGCTCGTCCCGCTGAGGCCGGACATGAGCGCGAGGCCAATCCCGACGAGAATCAGGCCCGGGCCGATCAGCCACCGCGCGGGCACGTGCGAGCTGATGCGACCCGACACCGTCGCCGCCACGAACATGCCCGCGGTGATGATCAGGAGCCGCACGCCGGTCCCCGACGCGGAGAAGCCGAGGGCGTCCTGGAGGTAAAGGACGAGGTAGAGCAGCATCGCGAACAGTGACCCGTTCATCGTGAAGGCGGCGATCGAGCCGCCCAAGAAGGTCGGAATGCGCAGCAGGCCGAGGTCGAACATCGGATGCTCCGACCGTGCCTCGGCGATCACGAAGGCGACGAGCAGGACGCACCCGCCGGCCAGGCACGCGAGCACGCCCGTGTCGCCCCAACCGTGGCCGGACACGCGGATGAAGCCGTAGACCAGGCTGACCAGACCGCCGGTGAAGAGGACGAATCCGGCCCAGTCGAGCGGTGTCGCCACCGGCGTCTTTGACTCGTCCACGCGCATCCGCGTGGCGACGGTCGCCGCGATCCCGATCGGGACGTTGACGAGGAAGATGCCCCGCCAGCTGATCCCGCTGGTGATCACGCCTCCGAGGATCGGGCCGAGCGCCACCGCCGCGCCGGTCACCGCCCCCCACACCCCGAACGCGACACCGCGCTCGCGGCCCTCGAAGCTCGCGGCCAGCAGCGCCAGCGACGTCGACATGAGGACCGCGCCGCCCACGCCCTGAGCGGCCCGCGAGACGATCAGCATGAAGGCGGACTGGGCAAGGCCGCAGGCCAGCGAGCCCGCGGTGAAGATGATCAGCCCACCGGTGAACATGCGCCGGCGCCCAAAGCGGTCGGCCAGGGACCCGGTCGTGAGGAGCAGCGACGCGAGCGTCAGCGCGTAGGCCGACACCGTCCACTGCAGGTCGCTGAAGCCGGCGTGCAGCTCGCGCTGGATGTCGGGCAGGGCGACCACGACGATCGTCAGGTCGAGCAGCAGCATGAAGATGCCGGCGCAGACGACCAGCAGCGTCCACCACTTTCTATCCATGTCGAGGCCTCCTTTCAAAATCGAGGTTGCACTACGCAGTTTCGGCGCTCGAGGCGGTAACGTCCAGAAAAACAGGATGACACGCCGAATTTCGACATGAAGGCCCCACTTTTGGATGAGATCGACCAGAAGCTGATCCACGCTCTGGCGATCGACGCGCGTGCTCCCTTCCGCGTCCTGGGCGAGGTCTGCGGTTGCTCGGATCAGACCGTCGCGCGGCGCTACCGGCGACTCCAGGAGGTGGCCGACCTGCGCGTCGTGGGCGACATCGAGGCCTTGCGGGTGGGCTGGGACGACTGGCTGCTGCGCCTCCAGTGCACGCCGGCCGGCACGACGCCGGTGGCCGAAGCGCTCAGCCGCCGACCGGACACTCGCTGGGTCCAGCTCGCTTCCGGCGGCACCGAAATCGTCTGCGTGCTCCAAGCGCGGACGCCCGAGCAGCGCGACGCGCTGTTGCTGAAGGGCTTGCCCGGGAGCCGGCACGTCGTCCAGGTCGCCGCGCACCTGATGCTCGAGACCTACAGCCCCGAGACGTGGGGCGGCATCGCGTCGGCGCTGACCCCGGCCGAGGCGGCCAGGCTAAGCCCACCCGACGTCGATCCGCCCGGGGACCCGGTGGCGCTCGACGAGCTCGACCACGCCCTGCTGGCCCAGCTCGTCGAGGACGGCCGCGCGTCGCACAGCGCGATCGCGGCGGCCATCCACACGCATGAGTCGACCGTCCGCCGGCGCATCGACGAGCTGCGCCGACTCGGCGCGCTCGTGTTCGAGATCGACCTCGACACTTCAGCCCTTGGGTTGAGCAACCACGCCTACCTGTGGCTATCGGTCGGACCGAGCGAGCTGAGCCACGTCGGCACGACGCTCGCGAGCCATCCCGAAGTCGCCTACGCCGGCGCCACCACCGGCCGCACCAACCTGTTCGCGAGCGCCGTCTTCCGCGACTCGCGCCACATGTTCGAGTACCTGAGCACGCGTCTCGCCGCCCTGCCCGGCATCCAGTCGGTCGAGACCGCGCCCTCGATCCGGACGCTCAAACGAACCGGCGCAGCGCCTCCACTCCATCCCACACGTCCACGAACCGGGTCGTAAGCGGCGAGAGGCCGAAGCGGATCACGTCGGGGCGACGGAAGTCGGGAACCACGCCGACCTCGACCAACCGCGCGCACAACTCGCGCGCGTCGGGATGCGCCAGCGCCACGTGCGCCCCACGCCGCGCCGGATCCCGCGGCGACGCCACCGCCACACCCAGCGGCGCCAGCGCCTCGTCCGCCAGCGCGACGGCGAACTCCGTCAACGCGACACCCTTGGCCCGGATCGCATCAATCCCGGCCTCGGCGATGAGGCGCACGCCCTCATCGACGGCGACAAGACCCAGAATGGGCGGCGTGCCGGACAGAAAGCCCCGCATTCCGTCCGACACTTCGTAGCCCGGCGCCATCTCGAACGGATCGCGCCGGCCGAGCCAGCCCCAGATCGGCTGACGCAGCTGCGGTTGCAGATCGCGCCGCACGTACATGTACGCGGGGGCTCCCGGACCGCCGTTCAAATATTTATAAGTGCACCCGACCGCCAAGCCAGCGTGGTCGCCATCGAGCGAAAGGGTCACGGAGCCGGCGCTGTGGCTGAGGTCCCACAGCATCAGCGCGCCCGCGTCCTCGACGATCCGGTTGATCGCGGGCATGTCCGCCACGTGCGCCGAGCGGTAGGAGACGTGCGAGAAGGTGACGAGCGCGGTGTCCTGACCAACCAGCGACGCCACGCTCGCCGGCTCGGGACCCCCATCGCGATCACCGTCCAGCCACACCAACTCGAGCCCGCGCGCGCGAGCCAGGCCCTCGAGGACGTAGCGGTCGGTCGGGAAGTTGTCGAGGTCGGTGACGATCTGGGTTCGGCCCGGGCGCGCGTCGAGCGCCGCGGTCACGAGCTTGTAGAAGCACACGGTGGTCGAGTCGCCGATCACCGTCTGTCCCGGCGCAGCCCCGAGCGCCGCGGCGCCGAGTCGATCGCCGACCTCGACCGGCAGCTCGAGCCAGCCCTCGTCCCAGCCCCGGACGCCTCGCTCCCCCCACTGCGCGACCACGCGCTCGAGCCGCGCCACCGCCGCCCGCGGGAGGCAACCGAGCGAGTTGCCGTCCAGGTAGACGACGCTCGGGTCGATCACGAAGCGCTCGCGAAACTCGCTCAGCGGGTCGCGTGCGTCCAGCTCGGCCGCCGCGTCACGGCTCAGCGCCGCCGTGCGCTCCTCCACTGCGGGGTCAGGCTCTCCGTCGCTCGCGGGTGGTGCGTCCCCGACTGCGGTGATGGGTCGGAGGGGCCGGCTCGGCCACCTCGCCCGGCGACTGGAAGAGCATCAGGACCACCGTCGCCTCCTGCTCGTCGCCACCGGTGGCGCGGGCAAGCCGCTGCTTGCTCGCCGCCTCGATCTTTCCGATGCGATCGACGAGGTTGTCGAGTTCGCGCGCGAGTGCGTGCCAGCCCTTGCTGTCGACGGTCACGGGGCTGCGAGTGATGTGGGCATCGGCGGCGTTGAACCCGCCCTCGGCGGCACCCGCGGAGACGTAGGCGCCGATCTGCTCTACTGCGGCGTTGACCGAGGCGTCCTTGACGATCGTCGGGAGCTTGCCCCACGCGGCGTTCGTGATCCGAGGGCGACCCGTCGCGCTGTAGTAGTGCTCGACCGCCCCGCGTCGGGGCTCGCGCTTGACGAGCTTGACGAAACCCAGGGCCTCGAGGCGGCGGACGTGGTAGCTCACGACGCCGAGCGAGGCGTCGAGCTCGATGGCCAGCTCGCTCGGGCTGGCGGTGCGACCCTCGAGCGCGGCCAGGATGCGCGTGCGCAGGGGATGCGCGAGGGCCTTGGCCAGGTCAGGATCGGTGATGTCTTGCCAAGGCGTCACGGGGCTCCCGCAGTCTAGTCAGCCGACGTTGCCGTGCCGACAGCTGGTCGCTCGACCGCGAACGCCCGTAAGAGGATCTTCGGTTCTCTGCGTTCGTCGACCAAGACGCCGTCACCGCCCGAGGTAAGCGCGTTTGAGATCGTCGTGATGCAGCAGCTCGGCGGCAGCGCCGTCGAGCACGATGTGGCCCGTCGCGAGCACATAGCCTCGGTCGGCGATCGACAGCGCCATCGTCGCATTCTGCTCGACCATGAGGATCGCCACCCCGGACGCGTGCACCTCCTTGATGATCCGGAAGTTCTGCTGCACGAGCGCCGGCGAGAGCCCCATTGACGGCTCGTCCATCAGCAGCAGGCGCGGCCTCGACATCAGCGCCCGGCCCATCGCCACCATCTGCTGCTCGCCGCCCGACAGGGTTCCCGCCAGCTGGTCCTTGCGCTCCTCCAGGCGCGGGAACAGCGTGTGGACCCGCTCCAGGTCGGCGTCGAACGTGCTGCCGTCTTGGAGGACCGCGCCGAGCTCGAGGTTCTCGCGCACGGTCATCTGACCAAACAACCGTCGGTTCTCGGGGACGATCGCCATTCCA
>DATBYI010000420.1:0-2698 GCA_036513815.1 Solirubrobacteraceae bacterium | reverse complement strand
GTGCGCCTGCAGCTCACCCCGCAGTGGTCGGGTACGGCCACGGTCACCGACGCGATCGACGGCACCGCCGACACCACCGCGAACCCCTTGCTCACGAGCCAGGTATCGAAGGGGTGGAACGTTCCCGCCGACCAGGACTGGGTGACAGTCCAGACGATCGGGACGAACATCCAGGCGACGCTGGCCAGCCAGCTCCAGACCAGCCCCAACGTCCAGGCGACCACCACCGAGACCGATCAGAGCACCGACCAGAGCGTCGGCCAGGAGCTCTCCTTCCCGGTGACGGCCGGTCAGTCGTACACGTTCACCAAGTACGTCGGGGTGGAGAGCTCGCAGGACGCGGCCGACACCGTCGGCGCGGCCCAGGGGCAGGCCACGAGCGCCGCGAACACCGGCTGGACGTCACTCCTCAGCGCCAATGACAAAGCCTGGGCCTCGCTGTGGCGTGGCTGGATCGAAATCCTTGGCAACCGCACGCTCGCCACCGACGTCAATGCAAGCCAGTTCTATCTCTGGTCGAACACGCGCGATGGGGTGGACTGGAGCATCTCGCCCGCCGGGCTGTCATCCAACGGCTACGACGGCCACATCTTCTGGGACGCCGAGACGTGGATGTATCCCTCGCTGCTCGCCCAGCACCCCGACCTGGCCGCCGGGATGGATGCCTACCGCTTCCAGCGGCTCTCGCAGGCCGAGCAGCACGCCACCGCCACCGGATACTCCGGCGCCCGCTTCCCGTGGGAGTCGGCGCTCGACGGCACCGAGCAGATACCGCCCCCCGTGTCGGTCAACAGCGAGGGCCTCTACGAGCAGCACATCACGGCTGACATCGGGCTCGCGCAGTGGCAGTACTACCTCGTCACCGGCAACAAGACGTGGCTGGCCCAGCAGGGATGGCCGGTGCTCTCGCAGGCCGCGGCGTTCTGGGCCTCCCGCGCGGCGCTCGGGCCCGACGGCAAGTACCACATCGACGGCGTCACCGGGCCTGACGAGGAGAACCCGAACGTCAACGACGAGGTCTACACGAACGTCGGCGCGATGCGGACGCTCGAAGACGCCGTGTCCGCCGCCCACGTGCTGGGGATCACGGCGCCGGCCGACTGGTCGACGATCGCGGCGGGGCTCGTGGTGCCCGTGGCCAACGGCCTCCATCCCGAGTTCTCCGGCTACGGAGGTCAGCTCGTCAAGCAGGCCGACGTGACGATGCTCCAGTACCCCTGGGGCGTGAAGATGTCGCCCAAGCTGGCGCTGAACGACATCAACTACTACGTGCCGCGGTCCGATCCGACCGGGCCGTCGATGGATGACGCGATCAACCTGATCGACACCGCCGCGTTGGGCACGCCGGGATGCTCGGCCTACGTGTACACGGAGCGCAGCTATCAGCCGTTCATCCGGGACGTCTTCCACCAGTTCTCCGAGACGCGCACCGGTGGCGCGTTCACGTTCATGACCGGGATCGGTGGGTTCCTCCAGGAGTTCCTGTACGGCTACTCGGGCATGCGCTGGAACCCCAGCGACGTCGGTTTGGCCCCGAGCCTGAGCAGCCAGATCGGCGGGGTCGTACTGCACGCGCTGCGCTGGCGCGGGCGGACCTTCCAGGTCGCGATCGGCCCGCAGCGCACGACGGTCACGCTCGTCTCGGGTGCGCCGCTACCCGTGTCCACACCAGCTGGGGCGCGCCTCGTGCGGCGCGGCCATCCGTTGGTCCTGCCCACCCGGCGACCAGACCTGACCGCCACCAACGACCTCGTCCGCTGCGGTCATGCGGTGGCGAGCAGCTCCGCGCCCGGGGCGCCCGCGCTCGGCGCCGTCGACGGCAGCCCGGCCACCGACTGGCAGCCGGCCGCGGTGCAGGCGAGCCTGACCGCTCCGCTTCAGCCGCTCGCCGGGCCGATCCGCACGATCACGCTGCGGTGGGGGCGTCAGTGGCCAACCGTGCCCGGTCCGAACATCCCGCCGCCGCCCGGGCCGGTGATCGTGCTGCGGCCGGCGAGCTACACGGTGCAGGTGTCGAACAACCGGCGCCGGTGGCGAACGGTGGCGACCGTGCACGGGCGGACCGGAGTGCTCGACACTTTGCACGTCAAGGCGCTCAAGGCGCGCTTCGTCCGGATCCGCGTCGTCGCGTCGAGCAGCACAAAGCTGCCGATGCTGGACGAGCTGGGCGTGACGAGCTAGCTACGGGATGCCGATCTCGGAGTTGTCGCCGACCATGAACCGGTAGGCGCGCGGCTGGCGCGAATCGCGTCCGATCTTGACGTTGCGTCCAAGCAGCGACGACTCCATCCGTCCGTCGAGGTCGCGGACCGAGGAACCGGCCAGCAGGATCGAGTGTTCGACCTCCGCGCCCGAGATCTCGCACCCCTCGGCGACCGCCGTGTAGGGACCGATGTAGCAGTCGCGCAGGCGGGCGCCGGCGCCGATGATCGCGGGTCCGCGGACGGAGCAGTGCTCGAGCCGGGCACCGGCCTCGATCACCACGCGCCCGTCGACCTGGGAGTCGATCAGCTCGCCCTCGATGCGTGTCTGGATCGTGTCGAGCACGAGGCGGTTCGCGGCGAGCATGTCCTCGAGCCGTCCGGTGTCCTTCCACCACCCCTTGACGATGTGCGGCTCGACGCGATGGCCGTCGTCGACGAGTCGCTGGATCGCGTCGGTGATCTCGAGCTCGCCACGGGCCGAGGGCTCGATCGCC
>DATBYI010000419.1:0-2296 GCA_036513815.1 Solirubrobacteraceae bacterium | reverse complement strand
GTGTGCGCGTCGCCGACCAGCGTCACGTCGTACCCGCGGGTGAACGCGCCGTGCAGGGTCGAGCGGATGCACGCGTCGCTCTCGGCCCCGGTCACGATCAGCCGGCCGACCTCGCGCTCGGCCAGCACCGACTCAAGCTCGGTGGCCTCGAACGAGTCGCCGTAGTTCTTGTGCACCAGCGGCTCTGAATCGTCGGGGGAGAGCTCCGGCACCAGCTCCCACTCGGCGCTGTCGCGCGGCAGGCCGTCGTCGTTGTGCTGCACCCAGATCACCGGCACGTCCTGCGCGCGCGCCTGGCCGACCAGGTTGTTGATATTCGCGACGACGTCATCGCGCTTCGGGGCGCCCTCCACCACCCCGTTCTGCACGTCGATGACGATCAGCGCGGTGCGCGGGCGATTGGGCAGGGTCGTCATGGGAAGTGCTCCTAGTCCCTCGTCGTGGATCGATCCCGTTCGCTCCACACGGTAAGCCGGGCCACTGACATTCCAGCGAAAATTGTGCGTCACGCCACTTCACACCGTGCCCTCCGACGGGTACTCCGTTACTTATGATCAGCCGGAACCGTCTAGGAGGCTCGCAATGGAGCGGATCCACCACTCGGATGTCATTGGCTCGCTGCTCCGGCCGAGGTACCTGATCCAGGCCAGGGACGCTTACGCGGCCGGCCAGCTGGGCGCGCCCGAGTTCAAGCGGATCGAGGACCGCGCCGTCGACGAGGCCATCGAACTGCAGGAGGGCATCGGGCTCGACGTCATCACCGACGGCGAATTCCGGCGGTTCTCCTTTTTCGATCAGATCGTGAGCGAGATCGACGGGACGGCGCCGATCGAGAGCGCGCCGGTCCACTTCAAGAACGCCGAGGCGGACTGGATCTGGCACAACCCGTTCACCGTGACCGGGAAGATCAGCCAGCGGCGGAAGCTGACCATCGAGGAGTTCACCTACAACCGGGCCAGGGCCGACAGCCAGATCAAGATCACGCTGCCGTCGCCGCTCTTCTTGTACTCGGGGTGGTCGCCGGAGCTGTCCACGGCCGCCTACAAGGACGCGTTCGAGCTGTTCGAGGACGCCGCCGCGATCATCAGGGCCGAGGCGGCGGCGCTGGCCGAGCTCGGCTGCACCTACATCCAGATCGACTCGCCCGACATCGGCACGCTCGTCGACCCGGAGAACCGCGAACTGCGGGAGAGCCTCGGCATGCCCACCGAGCGGACGCTGACCGAGGGCCTGGACATCTTCAACAGCGTCGGCGACGTCCCCGGCGTGACCTTCGGCGTGCACGTGTGCAAGGGCAACAACATGAGCCAGTGGATCGGCGCGGGCGGGTACGACCTCACCGCCAAGGCGATGTTCTCCCGGCTGACCAACTTCGACGTGTTCCTGCTCGAGTACGACGACGAGCGCTCCGGCTCGTTCGCGCCGCTGGCCAAGGCGCCGGACGACAAGCAGATCATCCTCGGCCTGGTGTCGAGCAAGACGACCGCGCTCGAGTCGCCGGCCGAGCTGGCCGCGCGGATTCACGAGGCGGCCAGGTACACCGGTCTCGAGCGGCTCGGCATCTCCACCCAGTGCGGGTTCTCGTCCACCCTGCCGGGCGCCAACCTCACCACCGAGGACGTCCAGGAGGCCAAGCTCGAGCTCGTTGCCGAGGTGGCGGCCGCCGTCTGGTAGGGCGCGACCTTGCCATGGCCAGACCGGGGCTTAACCGGTAAATTGACGGCCATGCAGCGCTACGGCTTTTTCGACGACGAGCACCGTGAATACGTGATTACCCGGCCGGACACTCCGGTGCCGTGGATCAACTACTTGGGCACGGACGGCTACTACGGCATCGTCTCGAACACGGCCGGCGGTTACTCCTGGCATCACGACGCGCGGCTGCGACGACTCACCAGGTACCGCTACAACAACGTCCCCGCCGACGCCGGCGGCCGGTACCTCTACCTCAGGGACGACGCCGACGGCGCGTACTGGTCGCCGTCCTGGCAGCCGACCCGGACGGAGCTCGACGCCTACGAGTGCAGGCACGGCATGTCGTACACCACGATCAGCTCGGCCAAGAACGGGATCAGGGCGAGCACGCTGTACTTCGCGCCGCGGGGCGAGACGCTCGAGGTCTGGCGGCTCACCGTCGCCAACGACCGCGAGGTCCCGGCCGAGCTGTCCGTCTTCTCCTCGGTCGAGTTCGCGCTCTGGGACGGCCAGGACGACGCCACGAACTACCAGCGGAACTACTCCACCGGCGAGGTCGAGGTCGCCGACGGCGTGATCTACCACAAGACCGAGTACCGCG
>DATBYI010000418.1:0-6498 GCA_036513815.1 Solirubrobacteraceae bacterium | reverse complement strand
GGCGGATGTGCGGCGCGCGGAGATCCTGCCCTATCTGCGTCCGGACGGGAAGACGCAGGTGACGGTGCGCTACGTCGACGGTCGGCCCGTGGAGGTGGAGAAGGTGCTGATCTCGACCCAGCACCGCGACGGCGCCGAGTCACTCCTCAAAGAGGATCTGTGGGAGCACGTGATCGAGCCCGAGCTACCCGCCGAGCTGTACGACGCAAAGAAGCTTCGCCGCAACCTCCTCGTCAACCCGACCGGCCGGTTCGTGATCGGTGGGCCGATGGGTGACTGCGGTTTGACCGGTCGCAAGATCATCGTCGATACCTACGGCGGGATGGCGCGGCACGGTGGCGGGGCGTTCAGCGGCAAGGACCCGTCGAAGGTCGACCGGAGCGCCGCCTACGCTGCGCGCTACGTGGCCAAGAACGTCGTCGCGGCCGGGCTGGCCGACCGGCTCGAGGTGCAGGTGGCCTACGCAATCGGGGTGGCGCATCCCGTGTCCGTCATGGTCGAGACGTTCGGGACCGAGAAGGTGTCTCGGTCTCGGATCCTCGAGTTGATCGGCGAGCACTTCGATCTGCGTCCGGGTGCCTTCCGGCAGTATCTGCGGCTGCATCGGCCGATCTATCAGAAGACGGCGGCGTATGGCCATTTCGGTCGCGAGGACGCCGATTTCACCTGGGAGCGGACCGACAAGGCCGCCGCGTTGCGCGAGGCGGCCGGCCTCGACGCCGCCCCCGCGCAGGTGCTGCGCGCGTGAGCATCACGGTCGTCGGCTCGGTCGCGTTCGACGCGGTCAAGACCCCGTTCGGCGCGCGCGAGCGGATGCTCGGCGGTGCCGCCACCTACTTTGGGCTGGCCGCGTCGTTCTTCGATCAGGTGCACGTGGTCGGCCGCGTCGGGGCGGACTTCGGGGACGAGGACATGGCGGTCGTCGCGACGCGAGGAACCGACGTATCCAACATCGAGCGCGTGCCCGACGGTAAGACGTTCTTCTGGGCCGGCGAGTACGGCTGGGACCTGAACTCCCGCGAGACGCTCGACACCCAGCTCAACGTGTTCGCGGACTTCCAGCCGAAGCTGTCGGCGACCTCGCGCGAGTGCGACGTGCTGTTCCTGGCCAACATCCAGCCCGAGTTGCAGCTCAGCGTGCTCGAGCAGTGTGGCGAGACCAGGTTCGTGGCCATGGACTCCATGAACTTCTGGATCGAGGGCGCCCGCGAGGCGCTCATCGAGGTGATCCGCCGGGTCGACTGCGTGATCCTCAACGACGCCGAGCTGCGCCAGCTGACCGAGCGCCCGAGCATCGTCGGCGCGGCCCATGCCGTGATCGAGATGGGCCCCTCGGTCGTCGTCGCCAAGCAGGGCGAGTACGGCGCCGCGCTCGTCACCGAGGATGCGTTCTTCGCGCTGCCCGCGTATCCGCTCGAGACGGTGATCGATCCCACCGGCGCCGGCGACACGTTCGCCGGCGGGTTCGTCGGCTACGTCGCGCGGGCGCTCGACGGAGCGCCGACCGACGCGATGCTGCGCCAGGCGATGGCCTACGGGACGGCCCTCGCATCATTCAGTGTGGAGGAGTTCGGCACGGAGCGGACAGAGCGGCTGACCGCCGGCGAGATCGACGCGCGCGTCGAGGACCTGCGCCGGATCACCCAGTTCGAAGCTCTGCCGGCGCCGCTCGAGGCCTCGTGACGGCGGGCGCCGGCGCCCCGGGGGGGTCGGGTCAGTCGGCGGCGCCTGACGGCGGCGCCTCAGCGAGACAGTCGGCGGCGCCTGACGGCGGCGCCTTACTCCGCCTTCTGATCTCGTGCCCGGATCGGCCGGGCATCGTGGCCGGCGTCTCCCGCTTCTTGTTCGAGGCCGGCGCCAACATCGTCCGCTCCGACCAGTACTCCACGGACCCCGAGGGCGGGACCTTCTTCCTGCGCATGGAGTTCGCCCTCGCGCCCGAGAAGCGCGAGGGTCTGGGCGAGCGCTTCGGGCTCAAGGTCGCCGAGCCACTCGGCATGACCTGGCGGCTGTGGGACGCGGGCCGGCCCAAGCGGATCTCGATCATGGTCTCCCGCTATGACCACTGCCTCCTCGACCTCCTGTGGCGCTGGCGGCGCGGTGAGCTCCAGGCCGAGGTCGCGATGGTGATCTCCAACCACCCCGACCTGCGCGACGACGCCCAGCTGTTCGACGTGCCCTACCACCACATTCCGGTCGAGAAGGACCGCAAGGAGGAGGCCGAGGCGCGGCAGCTCGAGCTGCTCGACGGCTGCTGTGACCTCGTCGTGCTGGCGCGCTACATGCAGGTCCTCTCGCCCGAGTTCCTCGACCGAGTCGGCGTCCCCGTGATCAACATCCACCACTCGTTCCTCCCGGCCTTCGCCGGCGCGAACCCGTACCAGCGCGCCAAGCAGCGCGGCGTCAAGCTGGTCGGCGCCACCGCGCACTACGTGACCGAGGAGCTCGACGCCGGCCCGATCATCGAGCAGGACGTGATCCGGGTCACCCACCGCGACGACGCCGACGCGCTGGTTCAGCTCGGCGCCGACGTCGAGCGGTCAGTCCTTGCGCGAGCTGTGCAGGCGCACTGTGAGGACCGCGTGCTTCGCCACGGCAACACGACGGTGGTGTTTTGAGCGCGTCCGCGCGTGGACCGGCGGGCGCATGCTCACGCCGATCAGGGCCGCGCTGCGCTCCGGAAGCGTGACCACGTAGCCACCGCGTGGACCCGGGGTGATCGTCTCGGTCCGGGGCGTGCCGACCCATTGGCCGGCGCGATCGAGGCGCTGACCGTCGAGTGTGACGTCCGCGCGCGAGTACGCCGACGGGGCGAGCAGCCGCTGAACGGTGGCCGGGCCGGTGGCGGGCAGGCGCAGGTCCACCCGCGCGCTGCGGCCGCTCTTGTCGATCAGCAACACGTGGAGCATCCCGCCGCGCACCCGCACCGCCCAGGCGCTCAAATTGAGCGATCGCGGCGTCGACATGTGCAGCCGGACGAGTCTCGCCTGCGGCCCGAGCGTCCGGTTGAAGAGCAGCAGTCCGTACAGGAGCGGCCGCGCGTAGAGCCCGCCCCGATTGATCACGAACGGCGCGTTGATCGCGTCCGCCCGGACGTGCAGATTTGCGCCGTCGACGCCGGTCCGCATCAGCGTGAACAGCGCGTCCGGCGCCCACAGGGCGGTGGCGAACGTGTTGCTCACGCCCCGCTTGCCGCCGCAGGTGACCGAGTTGAGCTCGGTCAAGCGGAACTTGAGTCCGGCGTTGTGGGCGATCGCCACCGCGTTCGCGACGTCGCCCGCCAGACCGGCCGAAGCTTGCCGGCTGAGCAGCCGCTGAACGGTCGGATAGCTCGACCCGTGCGGATTCTTAGTGCAGGCGGAGTAGGGATAGAGATGGCCGGTGATCGCGCCGAGCTCGGGGCGCTCGGCCTCGATCAGCTCCGTGATGTAGTCGGCGCTCACGCGGGGATGCGCCACGGCGGGACCGATCAGCGGGATGTCGGGGGAGCTCTCCCCGATCGCTTGCGCGTAGGCCGCGAAATCCGACACGTACGTGTCCGGGGTGAGCGCGTCCGGCAGCGGGCCCGTCTGGAACGGCGAGCGCGTGATCGTCGCCACCCAGTACCGGCGTGAATAGAGGTCCGGCTCGTTGCCGATCTCGAAGCCGACGATGCTGCCCTTGGGCATCGAGGTCTCGGCCGCCCGGGCCCACGCGGCCGCCGTCACCGGCGTGTCGGTGATCAGGTTCAGGTCGACGATCAGCCGGACGTGATCTCGGAGGACGAGGGCGCGCAGGCGATGCAGGAACGACGGCGTGAGCGCGAAGGCCCACGACGGCATGTGCTTCGGCTTGGGGTCCCAGAACGAGTGGTCGGCGGAGTCCCCGCCGATCCGCAGGACGAGCGGGCCGTCCCCCGGCACGTGGAGCAGCGACAGGACGCGCTCGAACACCGGCGTGTCCTGCTCGAACAGGGGGAGGGCCCAGTATTCGGTCGAGATGCCGAACCACGATCCCGGGACGGGAACCCCGCCCGATGCGGTCGCGGCGTCGGCGGCGATGGTGACTACCGCGTCGCGCCCCGCCGGCCCGGAAGCGGCGGAGGACGCCGAGGCCGCGTCGGTGCTGGACGTGCCCGGGGTGCTTAGATAGGCCGGTGCCTGGTGCGAGCGCGCGACCGCCCTAGTGACGCTGTGGTTCGGGAGCGCCAACGGCACGAGGATCGCTGCCAGCACCGCCGCCAGTGCCGTCACCGAGACGACACTGGCCGTGTGACGCCGGCGCATCGGCCGGGGAAAGCGCGGCAGAGCCAGGAGGCGCAGGCCGCCAACCACGTGATCGAAGAAGCGCCGCCTTTGGCGGCGGGCTCCATCCTCGTCCGGTCGCGTCAAACCTGGCATCGGGGGCTCCCTCCCGTTCGCAAGGCAGTTCGCAGGGCGCTTATGCCGAGCATACGGGCGACACCCCCGTGGTCGTCCCCTATCCCGACGACCTTAACCCCGTCCGTAGAGAGGCTAACCGCCCGCTAACCCAAGGGTCGCGGGCTGGCAAGGTTGGAGCGACGACGCTCAAGCGCCGCCGATCACAACTTTCATTACTTCGGTCGGGTTGTCCATCGCGAACCGCAGCGCTTCGGGCGCGCGCTCGAGCGCGAACCGGTGGCTGACCAGCCCCGCCAGCAGATCCGCGTTGCGCTCGACCACGCCGACCGCCTCGGCGAACTCCTCTCCGGTGCAGACGCTCACGCCGAGGAGGTCGAGCTCCTTCTCGGTCAGGCTGCCGATGCGGAGCGTCACCTCCTCCCCGGACATGCCGACCTGCACGGCGCGCCCGGCCGAGGCGACCATGTCCACCATCGCGCGGACCGCCGCCGAAGCGCCGGTCGCGTCGATCGCCACCGGCGGACCGGCCGCCCCGCCCCACGTGCGCGCGGACGACACCACCTCGGCGCCGCTCTTCCACACGAGCGTGTCGGCTCCCATCGAGCGGCTCAGCCCCAGGCGGCTCTCCTGGAGGTCGACGACCAGCACCTCCGCGCCGCGCTCGCGCGCCACCAGGCAGATGCACTGGCCGATCGGTCCCGCGCCGAGCACGACGACCCGTTCGCCGGCCTGGATCCGCGCTCGGTTGACCGCCCGCACGGCGATCGACGTCGGCTCGGTCACCGCGGCCAGCGTCGGATCCTCGACGTCGATCGGGAACACCTGGGAATCCGGCACGATCAGCTGCTCTTGCAACCCGCCGTCGACGTGGATGCCGATGAGCTCGAAGTTGTCGCACGCATTGGACCGCCCGACGCTGCACGGGTAGCACCGCCCGCAGGCCCGGAGCGGCCACAGCGAGACCCGCTGACCTACCTGCAGCTCGGCCCGAGAGCCGGGCCCAACCGCGAGCACGGTGGCGCCCACCTCGTGGCCCTGGACGCGGGGGAACCGCGAGCCGCCGGCGGCCTCGGACAGCTCGCCGGCGAAGAAGTGGTAGTCGGAGCCGCAGATCCCGACCGCCTCGGGCGCGACGACGACCTCACCCGCGCTGGGCGCCCCCGGCTCGGCCCGGTCCATAACGGCCATCGCGCCGACACCCTCGGTGACCGCGGCGCGCATCAGAGACCCTTCATCCCCACACCTCGGCGGCCGTCTCGACGACGAGCTGGAGCTTGGCCCGCTGCTCGTCGATGGTGAGCGCGTTGCCCTCCACCGTCGAGGAGAATCCGCACTGGGGCGACAGGCACAGCCGCTCGATCGGGACGTACCGCGCCGCCTCCTCGATCCGCCGCTTGAGCAGGTCCTTGGACTCGAGCTCGCCGTGCTTGGTCGTGACCAGGCCGAGCACGACGTACTTGCCCTCGGGGACGAAGCGCAGCGGCTCGAACCCGCCCGAGCGCGGGTCGTCGTACTCAAGGAAGAAGCCGTCGACTCCAAGCCCGCCGAACAGCGCCTCGGCCACGAAGTCGTAGCCGCCCTCGGCGGCCCACGAGGAGCGGAAGTTGCCGCGGCACAGGTGGATGGTCACCGCCATGCCCTCGGCGCGGCCCTCGAGCGCCCGGTTGATGTTGCGCACGTACCGCTCGTGCAGGTGCTCGACGTCGCCCGTCCCGCGCTGCTTGATCTGCTCCCGCTGGCGCGGATCGTTCAGGTAGGCCAGCGAGGTGTCGTCGAACTGCAGGTAGGTGCAACCGAGCGATCCCATCGCACGCAGTTCGTCGGCGTAGGCGGCACAGAGGTCCTCCCAGAACTCCTCCATGTCCGGGTAGACGCGCTCGTCGACGGCGGCCCGGCCGCCTCGGTAGTGGACCATGTTCGGAGAGGGGATCGTCAGCTTGGGCGTCCGATCGCGCGTGTTCGCCTTCACGAACTCGAACGCATCGGCAAAGATCGTGTGGTCGAGGTGGATCTTCTCGCCCACGTGAATCGCCGCCGGGGTCCACTCCACCGTCCCCTGCTCGTTCTGGAACTGGACCTTCAGGTCGCCCGGCGCGTGCTCGATTCCGCCCAGCTGGTAGATGAAGTCCATGTGCCA
>DATBYI010000417.1:0-3231 GCA_036513815.1 Solirubrobacteraceae bacterium | reverse complement strand
GACAAGCATCCGCGCGCATTGTAGAGCGGGGAGTGAACGCTAACCCTCCTCCGCGACTGTCCTCACCGCAATCCGTTTAAACCGTTCAGATCCTCCGATGTCGCCTTTCCTTACACCGCTCCGGAGGGCGCTGGCGCTCGGTGTGGTGGCCGCAGCGATCGGCGCGCTGGTCGTCGCGCTCGCGGTCGGCGGGTGCGGCAGCGGGTCGACGAAGGCCGCCCAGGCGCCGGTCCGGAGCGTCCCGCTCCTGACGATCTTCGAGGCCCAGTCGGAGCTCTACGCGAACCCCGGGGCGACGCTGGATCAACTCAAACGGCTCGGCGTCGACGACGTCAAGGTATTCATGCCGTGGGGCTATCTCGCTCCCGACTCCCTCTCCCGCACGCGACCCCACTTCGACGCCGCTGATCCCGCGGCCTATCCGGCCGGCGCATGGGCCCCGTACGACGCGATCGTCCGGGCCGCCGCCGCGCGCGGCATCGGCCTCGATCTCGCCCTCGAGGCGCCGGCGCCGCTGTGGGCGACCGCGCCGGGGGTTCCGAAGGGCACCGCCTCGAGCTTCCTGGGCACGTGGGAGCCCTCGGCGAAGGAGTTCGGGCTGTTCGTCACCGCGGCGGGAAAGCGCTACAGCGGCCACTACAAACCGGCCGGGCAGAGCGTCCTGCCGCGCGTCGACTTCTGGTCGATCTGGAACGAGCCGAATTACGGCCAGCAGCTGGCCCCGCAGGCCGTGGATGACTCGACGGTTGAGGTCTCACCCGTGTACTACCGGGCGCTCCTGAACGCGGCGTGGGCGTCGCTTCAGCAGACGGGTCACGGGCACGACACGATCCTGATCGGCGAGATCGCGCCGCGCGGTGAAACGGTCGGCGATCAGCCCGGCAACTTCTCCGGGATGGTGCCGCTGCGGTTCATCCGCGCGCTCTACTGCGTCAACCAGCAACTGGTTCCGCTCACCGGCACAGCCGCCGCGGAGCGCGATTGCCCGACCACGGCTGCGGCGTCCAAGGCGTTCCCGCAGGACAATCCCGGTCTGTTCCAGGCCACCGGATTCGCCTTCCACCCCTATCCGCAGGGCAAGGTCGCGCCGAACATCCGCACGGTCGAGGAGCCCGACTACGCCGATCTCCCCGCTGTGCCCGAGCTCGAGCAAACGCTCGACGGGGCGATGTCGGCCTACGGCTCTCGCGTCCGTCTCCCCCTCTACGACACCGAGTTCGGCTACCAGACCGACCCGCCGGAGACGATCGACCGCGCGATCAGCCCCAAGCAGGCCGCGGACTACGCGAACTGGGCGGAATACCTGAGCTGGCTCAATCCCCGCATCGTCACCTGGGACCAGTATCTGCTCGCCGACCCGCAGCCCGGCGCGAGCAGCTTCGACACCGGCCTCGAGTTCTACGGCGGGCGGCACAAGGCGCTCTACGACGCGTTTCGGATGCCGATCTACCTGCCGGTCGTGGAGGCCAAATCCAAACACGCCCTCGAGGTGTGGGGCTGCGTCAGGCCCGTGCATTACGTGCTCGAGCACTCACGCCAGCCGCAGTTCGCCACGATTCAGTTCCAGACCGCCGCCGGACAGCGGTGGAAGACGGTCACGCGAGTCCCGCTCAACGACCCTTACGGCTATTTCGAAACGCCGGTGAACTTCCCGTCGAGCGGGAATGTGCGGATGTCCTGGACCTATCCGCGGGGCCAAGGCGGCGGGCAGATTCACAGCCGGACGGTCCAGATCACGCTTCGCTAGGGGCGCAACTTCCCCTCACCCGGCCTGTTGTCTGTCTCAATGCGTTTGATCCTCCTAAGGCGCCGCCGCCAGGCGCCGCCGACCAGTCGGCTGAACGCTCGCACCGCGCTGCTCGCCGTCCTCGCCGTGGCGGCGGCCTGCCTGCTCCACGCGCCGTCGCAGGCGCACGCGAGCACCGGCCAGGTGGAGATCTTCCAGGACGACCCGCACGTCCTGGCGAACCCGGCGCAGGCCCTGCAGCAGATCCGCGATCTCGGCGCGGGCGTGGTGCGCGTCTCGCTGCAGTGGAATCTGGTCGCGCCGGCGAAGCGGCCGTCTGGCTTCAACCCGACGGATCCGGCCTCCTACCCGGGCTGGGCTGTCTACGACCAGATCGTCGAGGACGCACGCATGGACGGCATCACGATCGATTTCTCGGTCACCGGGCCCGCGCCGCTGTGGGCCGCCGGCGGCGGCCAGCCGTCCCCCGGTGGTCTAGGTCAATGGAAGCCATCGGCCGCGGATTTCGAGCAGTTCGTCGAGGCGGCGGGGACCCGCTACAGCGGCAACTACGACCCCACCCTCGGCCAGACGATGCAGGGTGATCCGACCGACCTTCCCCGCGTGAGCTTCTGGGAGATCTGGAACGAGCCGAACTTCGGCGCCGACCTCGCTCCGCAGGCGACCAAGGGCTCGACCGTGCCGACCGCGGCGCCGATGTACCGGAGCCTCCTCGGAGCCGGCTGGAGCGGCCTCCAGAGCACCGGGCACGGCCGCGACACGATCCTGATCGGCAACCTTGACGCCCGCGGACAATCCGCCAAGGGCAGCCGTAGCATTCCGCAGGGGCTCCCGGGCGACTTCGCCGCCACCAAGCCGATGCAGTTCATCCGCACGCTGTATTGCGTGAACTCGTCCTACAAGGAGCTCCGTGGCGGCGCTGCGGGGCAGGTGGGATGCCCGACGAACGCGGCCGCCTCCCAGCGCTTCCGTGGCCAGAATCCAGCACTGTTCTCGGCCTCGGGCTTCGCGACTCATCCCTATCCGGTCAACCTGCCGCCGAACCAGGCGAGCTCGACCGACCCCGACTACACGGAGTTCGCCGAGCTGCCGCGTCTGGCCAGCGCTCTCGACCGCATCCAGCGGGTGTACGGCTCGGGCAAGCGCTTCCCGATCTACAACAACGAGTACGGCTACATCACAAACCCACCGAACCACAGCCTGACGGCGCTGAATCCGAACGGCCAGTTCGTCTCGCCCTCGACCGCCGCCTACTACATCAACTGGGCCGAGTACCTCTCGTGGCGAAACCCGCGGATCGCCTCGACGATGCAGTACCTGCTGTATGACCCAAACCCGCTGAAGGCGCCCGAATACGGTGGCTTCGCCAGCGGGCTGATCTTCTACAGCGGCGCTCGCAAGCCGGCTTACGACGCCTATCGCCTGCCGCTGTTCCTGCCCAACGCGACGGCGAAGAACTCGCGCCAGAGCCTCGAGGTGTGGGG
>DATBYI010000416.1:0-2114 GCA_036513815.1 Solirubrobacteraceae bacterium | reverse complement strand
GGTAGAGCAGCGGCGGCAGTGACATCAGGCTCTCGGCGCCGGCGCTCCGCGCGTCGCGGGCATAGACGGAAGCCTGCTCGGCCGTCGCCGCCGAGACGCCGGCGCACACCGGCGCCGGGCCGGCCGCGGCGACCGACGTCTCGATCACCGCGCGGCGCTCTTCACGGCTCAGGCTGCCGCCCTCGCCGACGGTGCCGTTGGCGACGATCCCGTGCAGCCCGGCGTCGATCAGACGGCGGACCTGCGCCGCCAGGGCGTCGTGATCGACGGCCAACTGCTCGTCGAAGTGGGTGACGATGGCGGCGTGGACGCCTTTCATTTCGCTCCTCCTAGTTTGCCTTTTTCTCCGCGCGCCGGAGCGCGCGGGCCGGGTCGAAGGCGCTCAGCAGCTCGTCGTGGGCGCCTTCGAGCAGGCGGCTCGCTATCAACTCGCCCGTCAGCGGCGCCAGCGTGATTCCAAGCGTCGCGTGCCCCGTGGCCAGATGCACGCCGTCGAGTCCCGGTACCGGGCCGATGTACGGCAGGCCGTCGGGCGACAGCGGGCGCATCCCCGCCCAGTCCCGGGGTGACGCCGGCATACGCCAGCCGGGCAGCGCGCGCTGGGCCGCCGCGGTGATCGCGGCGAGACGGCGCGGCGACAGGGCGAGCTCGCGCGCGCCCAACTCGAGCGTCCCGGACACGCGCACGCCACCGTCGAACACGCTGATGGCCACCTTGGGATTCTCCAGGTAGAGCGGCTGCCGCGGACCCGTGGGGTCGGCGACATACGTCCGGCTGTAGCCCTTCGCCGCCGCGATCGGGAGGCGGAGGCCGTGCCCGGCCAGGACGCTCCCCGACTCCGCGCCGGCGGCGATGACCACCGCTTCGGCCCGCCGGGCGACGCCGTTTCGGCCGGCGACCAGCCACTCCCCGCCCTCGCGCGTCAGGCGCGTGACCGGGACGCCCTCGAGCACCTCCACCCCGCGCGCGATCAGGGCCCGGTGAACCCCGTCGCTCAGCGCCTCGGGCCGGACGCGCCCCTCGCCGTGCGCGACCACGCCCCCGAGGACTCCCTCACCGAGGGCCGGCTCGAGCGCGCGCAGCTCGTCGCTCGAGAGGCGCTCGAACCGCTGCGTCGATCCGGCTTCGTGAAGCTCGTCGACCGCGCGCCACACGTGCTCGAACTCGGCTTGTTCGAAGGCGGGGAACACGAGCGGGTCATCGTGGCGCTCGAACTCGACCCCACGTCCGGCGAGCGCGTCGAAGGTGGGACCCGCGAGCGCGCTCGCCCGTTGCAAAGCGGCGAGGCCGCGCCGGTAGACGGGCCGGCGGCAGCTGAGCATGAACCGGGCCATCCAGTCCAGTAGCCCCGGCGACAGGCTCGGGCGGATCCAAAGCGGTCCGGACGGGTCGAGCAGCCACCGCAGCGCCGTCGTGATCACTCCCGGGGCCGGGATCGGCGTGGCGAGCGAAGGCGTGATCCAGCCGGCGTTGCCGGCCGACGCCGCCGCGCCACAGCGATCGCGCTCGATCACGGTCACCTCGCAGTCCCGGGCCGACAGCGCCTCGGCCGTGCACAGGCCGACCGCGCCACCGCCGATCACGATTACCCGCACCCGTGGTGCCTAGAGGTCGAACCCGGTCGGGAACGGATCGGTCGGGTCGAGCAGGTACTGGCCCATTCCGGTGATCCAGGCGCGTCCGGTGACCTCGGGGACGACGGCGGGCGTGGTACCGAGCGTGACCTCTTCGACCAGGCGCCCGGTGAAGCGACTGCCGATGACCGACTCGTTGACGAACTCCTCGCCCAGCGCGAGCTCGCCCCGCGCGTGGAGCGCGGCCATCCGCGCCGAGGTCCCGGTCCCGCACGGCGAGCGGTCGAGCCAACCCGGATGGATGGCCGTGGCAGCGCGGGCACTCGCGCCGTTCCGGCCCGGGGCGTGGAAGACGACGTGCTTGCAGCCGCGGATGGCCGGATCGACGGGGTGGACCGGCTCAGCGCTCGCGTTGATGGCGGCGGCGATCTCGAGCCCGCGCGCGATCAGCTCGTCGGAGTTCGCGGGCACGGGGTCCAGGCCGATCGACGCGGCGGGGACCAGCGCGTAGAAGTTGCCTCCGTAGGCCATGTCGTACGT
>DATBYI010000415.1:0-5451 GCA_036513815.1 Solirubrobacteraceae bacterium | reverse complement strand
CCGGAGTACGAGCGTGTCGATCAGCTGGCTCGAACGCTGCTTGCTCAACCGCAGGAAGGCGACGGCGTCCGACTGCGCGGTGAAGGTCGGATCGGGCCAGCCTTGATCGAGGCCGGCGAGGACGAATCCTCCGTTCTGGGGAACGTCGTCACAGCCGGCCTCGGCGAGCGCGCGACGTGCCGCGTCCCCGTAGGACCCTCGGGCGGCCCGCATCAGCGCGGGGACCGGCTCGCCCTCGTACCACGGCCGCTCCGTCATGCAAGGAACGGTACTGTACTGATGACGGACTGTCCAGTGTTTGGACTATCCCTTGGGGAGACCTCAGGGAGCGGCCAGCAACTGCTCGACCGGAACGCCGCGCGCCTGCTCGTGCAGGAACGACTCGTTGCTCGTGTTCTCGAGCAGCCGCCGGACGAGGTACGCCATCCCGGCCACGAGGTCGCCGACCGGACAGTAGGCGCGGACGCGAAAGCCGCGTGAGGCGAGGGCCTCGGCGAGCTGGTCGCCCAGCCCCCGCAGGACCTGGAGTTCGAGGTCGCGGTCCTCGCCGCCGATCACACGGTTGTAGGCGATCGCGTGGGCAACCGACCGCAAGTTGTGCGAGGCGATGGCGACGCGGACGGCCGGGCGCGCGTCGAGCAGCCGCCGTGTCAGCGTCTCGAAGTTCCGGTCGCAGTCGGCCTTGACCTCGAACACCGGGGTGGGCCAGCCGTGCTGGCTGGCCTGGACGAGCTCGTGGTCCCAGTAGGCCCCCTTGACCAGCCGCACGGTGAGGGGCGGCGTGCGATCCGAGGACCCAGCCCAGTCGAGGACGCGTGAGAGCTGCTCGGGGGAGTCGCGCAGGTAGGCCTGCATGACGAGCCCCGCCGACGGCCCACGGAGGAACTCCTCCTCGGAGAGCACGTCGAGCACGAGATCGAGCACCGCCTCCCGCGAATCGAGCGACTCCATGTCGATGTGGATGTGCGCCGCGAGCTCGCGGGCGTGGCGAAGCAGGGGGCGCAGGCGCTCGGCCGCGTCGCGGCGACCGCGCTCCGGTGCGTCCGGGCGCAGCAGCGGCGTCAGGGCCGAGATCTTCACCGATACGTTCGTGCGGGGAATCGGCCCGATCGTGTCGCGCTCGAGTACGTCGCGGGGCGGCCATCCGGCCTCGGCGCGCGCCAGATCGGTCAGGGCCTCGTCACAGCGCGCGGCGTAGCGAT
This sequence comes from Solirubrobacteraceae bacterium, assembly GCA_036513815.1. Classification (GTDB taxonomy): domain Bacteria; phylum Actinomycetota; class Thermoleophilia; order Solirubrobacterales; family Solirubrobacteraceae; genus Palsa-465. Next base: position 4,249 of record DATBYI010000415.1, on the reverse strand, counting down.
CGGCCTCGGCCTGGGTCACCGTCGCCTCGCCGAGGAGGTCGACCGAGCTGGCCACGCCGCGGTTCCACAGATCGCGCAGAACGCCCAGCGCCGCGGCCGGCGTCTCGCCGACGATGAACCGGTGCGCCATGTGACGGACCCCGGCGGCGGCCGCGGCCCCGAGCGCGGTGCGGGCGGCACGGTTGTCGGCGATCCGCATGGCCGCGGCGAGGGGCGGAGGCGCGTCCGGGACCTCGCGCAGGAACTCGCGCAGGTGCCGGGCGAGGTCGTCGAGTGACCGGCAGGCCGGCGTGACGTCGACGAACCGGAACAAGGCGGCCTTGAGCTCCTGATCGCTCGAGGCGAGGTCCATGGCGCGCGCGTCGAGCGCGCGCAGCGGATGGCGCGCGCTCGACGGAAACGCGGCGGCCAGGTCGCTGCCGATCTCCCGGATGGCAGGCTCGACCGCGTCGCCCGAAGTTGCCGGTGGAGCGCTCATCACGACAGGATGTTGACCGCCCGCGCCACGACCAGGCCTACCGTCACCAACGACGCGACCGACTGCGCGCTCATCATCCACTTGGCGGTGGGGGTCAGCGGCATCGTGTCGGTGGGGCTGAACGCGGTCGCGTTTGTTAGCGACACGTACAGGTAGTCGACCAGCTTTGGCGTCCAATTCTTCGGCGCGTAGCGCGGGCTGGTCATCTGGGGGAACAGGAAGTCTGCGGTGTCGCGGTCGCCCCGGACCCGAGCGGCCGGGCCGCCGCGGTCGATCTCCCAGTACCAGAGGCCGAACAGGAGCACGTTTGTGCACCAGAGGACGACCCCGGACAGGATCAGCTGGTGCCCGTTTGCCTTTCCCCCGTGCAGCAGTCGGTGCGAGAGCAGAATGAGCGAGGCGATGTTGGCCGCGCTGACCAGGCCGATCATGCCCATCGCCACACGGCGACGGATGGGGGAATTGCGCACGTTGGGGTGCGGGGAGACGATCACCAGCCCGATCAGCAGGGCCCCTTCCAGCGCCGGAAACAGCCAGTTCGGCCCGATCGTGACGTTCTCGGAGAGCGACAGCTGGAGCGCGATCGCGCAGCCCACGACGAGCTGCGGCTCCCAGAACGGCAGCCAGCGCTCGACCATGGCCAGGAAACGCCGCCGGGAGGGACGATGCGTATGTCGGAGTTCCTCGCTACGGTCCATGCTCAGCTGCCCGGGATAGTGGCACGCGCCACGCTCCACGAGGGGAGGAGCGTCTCACGTGATGCTCGAACAACGGAACATGAAGAGAGCGCTCGTCCTACCGGTGGTCCTGCTCCTCGCGGCGTGCGGGAGCTCGGGCGGCGGTGGCAATACCTCGGCCGCGAGCGCCACCGCGGCCACGCAAGCCACGAGCGCCTCGACCACGACCGCGTCGACGACGACGACTACGAGCACCGCCTCGACGTCGACGTCGACGAGCACGACCACGACCACCGTGGCCGGACCGCCACCGTGCACGGCGTCGACGCTCGCGCTGTCGTTCCTGGGTCAACAGGGCGGCATGGGCCACGGCGAGATCGGGTTCCAGCTGCGCAACACGAGCAGCACGAGCTGCCGGACCTACGGTTGGCCGGGCATCCAGTTCCTCGACCAAAGCGGCGCGCCGCTACCGACGATCCCGCATCACACCACGAGCGACTTCTTCGGCAACAGCACCGCGATCCCGCTCGTTATCGCGCCCGGTGACAGCGCGTCGTTCCGACTCGACGTCGGCCACGGCGTGGCCACGTCGAACGGCTGCGCCACCGCGTACGCGCTGCAGGTGATCGCGCCCAACGATACGGCGACGCTACGCACGGCGATCCCCAACGGGGCCTATGAGTGCCGGGACGCAAACGTCTCTCCGCTGCGCGCCGGGGACTCCGCGTACCCCTGAGGCGCCGCCGTCAGGCGCCGCCGCAAAAATTCCCCGTCAGCCGTAGACGTCAGGGCTCGAGCGCCGGCAGCCAGACCGGTCCGTGCTCGAGCGCGTGCGTGATCTCGTCCGCCGGCACCGCGCGTGAGAAGTGGAAGCCCTGCGCGAGTCCGCACCCGAGGCGGGTCAGCTCCCTGACGTGCTCCTCCGTCTCCACGCCCTCGGCCACCACGTCGAGCGACAGCGCCCGGGACATCGCGATGATCGTCTCGGTGATGGCCGTGTCGCGCGGCTCCGAGCCGAGCCCATCGACGAACGAGCGATCGACCTTCAGCACGTCGAGCGGCAGGCGCGTGAGGTAGTTGAGTGACGAATAGCCCGTTCCGAAGTCATCGAGGACGAGCCGGACGCCGAGGGCCTTGAGCGCCTGGAGCGTGTCGCCGAGGCCTTCGGCGTCGCGCACCATCACGGTCTCGGTGATCTCCAGGCTGAGGCAGGCGGGGTCGAGCCCCGAGGTGCGGAGCACCGCGTGCACGACGTCGGGCAACGAGCGCCGGCTCACCTGAACCGCTGACAGGTTGACCGAGATGTTGATCGGCGCGGCGTCGGGACGCGAGCGGTACCACTCGGCCCCTTGGCGGCAGGCCTGCTCGAGCACCCACCGACCGATCGGCTCGATCAGCCCGTTCTCCTCGGCGATCGGGATGAACTCGTTCGGCCCGACCTCGCCCCGCTCCGGATGGCACCAGCGCACGAGCGCCTCGACGCCGACGATCGAGAAGTTCGCCAGCGACACGACGGGCTGGTAATCGAGACGGAGCTCGCTGCGCTCGAGCGCGCGGCGCAGATCGTTCTCCACCCGGAGCCGGGCGATCGCGCGGCCCCGCATGGCCTCGTCGAACACCTCGTAGCGGGCGCGGCCGCGGTCCTTGGCCCGGTACATGGCCGCGTCGGCGTCGCGGATCAGCTCGTCGGCGAGCTCACCCCCGCGGGCGAGCGCGATCCCGATGCTCGTCGTGACGAAGTGCTCGGACCCCGACAGCACGAACGGCCGCGCGAAGATCGCCGCGATCCGCTCGGCGCTCTCAATCGCGTCGCGCTCGGAGGTGATGTCCTCGAGCAGGATCCCGAACTCGTCGCCACCGAAGCGCGCCACCGTGTCGCTCGAGCGCAGGGCCTGCTTGAGGCGAGGCGCCGCCGCGGCGAGCAGCTCGTCGCCGACGTGGTGGCCGAGGCTGTCGTTGACGAGCTTGAAGTGGTCGAGGTCGAGAAAGAGGACTGCCGCGCACAGTTCCGAGGATCGCTGGCGGCCGAGCCGGGCCAGGGCGTGCTCGAGGCGATCCACGAACAGCACGCGGTTGGGGAGCCCGGTGAGGGGGTCGTGCACGGCCCGTTCCCGGATCGCGTCCTCGATCGCCTGGCGCTCGAGCGCGTCGGCCAGGACGTTGGCCAGGGCCTGGAGGAAGTCGACGTCGCCCGGCGCGAACGTCTGCGGCGCCATCGACTGGATGACGAGCACCCCGAACGGGTCGCGCGAGCGCCCTTCGATCTTCACCGACAGCCCTGCGCCTGTGCGCCGGCCCCGGAAGTCCGGCTGATTGAAGCGCGTCTCGCTGTCCCAGTCCTCGACCACGACGGGAGCGCCGCTCAGCAACGTGTAGCCGGCCTGGGATCCCGCGCCGTCGGGGTAGCGCAGGCTGCTGATGGCCGACTCGGGCCAGCCGATCCCGGCCCGCAACACGAGCGCGCCGTCGGACGGAAGCCATTCCCACACGGCGGAGATCTCCGCCCCGAGCATGTCCGCCGCGCTCGTCACGGCCTCCTGCATGAGCTCGACCGTCGTCGCGCCCTCGAGCGCGTGCTCGCCGAGGAGCGCCACCGCGGCCTGCTGGGCGGCGCGCCGCTCGAGCTCGCTCTCTACCTGCTTGCGATCGGTGACGTCCGAGAAGACGCCGTGCCAGCGCAGCTCACCGTCCGCTGTGCGAACGATCACCGAGTCGTCGCGAATCCACACCACGCGCCCGTTGCGGTGGACCATCCGGTACTCGAGAGCGGCGCCGTCGGACTCGTCCGCGACTAGCCCGGCTTCGCGCGCCAGCACCCATTCCCGGTCGTCGGGATGGAGCCGTTCGGCCCAGAGATCGGGATCCGCGCACCACTCCTCCGGGGTGTAACCGAGAATCTGCTCGATCTGCGGGCTCGCATAGTACCAGCGGCCGTTCTCGCCCGGATCGGCGATGTAGACGATCGCGGGGACCCGCGCGAGTAGCTCGGAGTGGCCCAGGCCTCCCTCCTCAGCCGCGCTGCGGTTGTCACTGCCCCCGTCCATGTCCCCTGCTAATCGGCAGATTGGGCGCCGGCCGACAGCGGGACTGGACG
>DATBYI010000414.1:0-6775 GCA_036513815.1 Solirubrobacteraceae bacterium | reverse complement strand
CGAGTTGGCACGCGCGGCGCTGATCGTCGCGGTGGCGGCCTGTGTGCTCATGCCGCTGCTCGGGGTCCTTCGCGGCCGCTCGCCGCGCGAGATGCTGCTCGACGGGCTGACCCTCGCGTTCGCGACGATCCCCGAGGAGCTACCGATCCTCGTGACGGTGCTCGTCGCGCTTGGCGGTCTGCGACTGGCGAAGGACGGTGTCCTACTGAGGCGGCTGCGGGCCGCCGAGGCCGTGGGCGCAATGACCGTTCTGCTTGCCGACAAGACCGGGACGCTGACCGAGAACCGGCTGCTGATCGAACGGATCGACGGCGATCGCAACAGCGTGCTCGCTGCGGCGGTCGCCGCGCACGGGGCCGCGGCCGCGCAGGACCCTGTCGATCGCGCGCTGCTCGACGCTGCCACCGGGCCGGCGCCGCGCCGACGCCTCGCCCGCTACCCGTTCGATCCGGTGCGTCGTCGCGAGAGCGCGGTCTGGCGCGATCCCGGTGGAGCGTGGGTGGCGGTGAAGGGAGCACCGGAAGCCGTCCTCGACGCGTGTGCGATGTCCGAGACGGAGCGTGCGGCGGTGCTCGCACGCGTCGCGCAACTCGCGCAGCACGGACTGCGCATCATCGCGGTGGCTGAGCGACACATCTCCGGCGCTCCCCGCGACGGCGCCGAAGCCGAGGCCGACCTCGAGTTCGTCGGGCTGGTCGCGTTTCGCGATCCCTTGCGCGCCGGGGTCGGCGACGCCGTGGCCGAGCTGGCCCGCGCCGGGGTGCGGACGATCGTCGTCAGCGGCGACCACCCCGTGACGGTCGCCGCGGCCGCGCGCGAGGCCGGCGTCGACGCCTCAGCGCTCATGCACGGCGGTGCGCCGCTCGACGCGCTGGACGACGACGAGCTCGCCCGGCGACTGCTCGACGAAGGCGTCATCGCCCGCGCCACGCCCGAGGACAAGCTGCGCCTTGTCCGGATCCTCCAGGATCGCGGCGAGGCGGTTGCGGTCACCGGCGACGGCGTGAACGACGCGCCGGCCCTTGCGGCGGCGAACGTCGGGATCGCCATGGGCGCGCGGGGAACCGATCTCGCGCGCCAGGCGTCGGACCTGGTGCTCGTCGACGACGCGTACCCCGCGATCGTCAGCGCGGTCGAGGCCGGTCGCGCGTTGGCCTCCCAGCTACGACGCGCAGTCGCCTTTTACTTGGGCGCCAAGATCGCGTTGGTTGTGGTCATCGCGGTGCCGCTGGCCCTTGGGCTGCCCGCGCCGTTCCAGCCGGTGCACATCGTCGTGCTGGAGCTGTTCATGGATATCGGCGCGTCGATCGCCTTCGTCTCCGAGCCCACGGCGCCGGCGACGATGGATCGCCCCCCGCGCGATCCCGCCAGCCGGTTCCTCGACGGGACGCAGCTGTCCGCGATCGCGCTCACGGCCGCGGGACTCATCGCTGCCGTACTCCCCGCGTTTCTGATCGTCCACGCCCGATCGGGCACCGCCATGGCGATCGCGGCCGCGGTCGCCGGTTGGCTCGTCGCGAATGTGGCGATCGCGTGGATCCTGCGCGCCCGGCCGGGCTTGCCGTTGCGTCGGAACATCGCGTTCCCGATGTGGGCGCTGTTCGCGCTGATCGCGGCGTTCACGCTCTCGCTGACCCACGCCGGAGCGGCGCTCGGCGTCGAACCACTCAGCGCGGGCGCCCTGGGCATCACCGCGGGTGTCGCGACGGCGGGCGTGGCGATCGCGGCGGCGGGGCGGATCGCGCTGCCGCTGTCACGTCGCTTGTGACGGCGCCGAATCCCGCTGTTACCGTCACTACGTACTGTACGTTTCATGCACAGAGAAACGCGCGCCTCGTTACACGCCGATGCGGTGAGGAGAACCACGTATCTGACCTGTCAGGTGGGTTACTACCCACACGGTCAGTCCTGGGTTGACGTCGCGTTCCGCTCGTGTTACTGAATGTCACGCCGGGTGCAACGTGGCGACAGCACCGGTCTTATATGACAACTCGCCGAGGGAGGTTTTTGATGGGATTTCTGCTTCTCGGGGTCGACAGCTTGATCGCTTGCTTTGCTGTCGGTGCCCTGGTTAGGAGACGGTCGTGGCTGCTTTACGCCGCGCTTTTCGGGCTGTGCGACGCCGGCGGATTCCTACTCGGGACCGCGTTTCACTGGAGCATTCCGGACGGGACCGCCAATGTTGTGGAGACGGCGGTCCTGGTCGGCTTGGGCGTGTACTGGCTCGGTGTCGCGCTGTACGCGCAGCGCCTCGCCGAGACGCGTTGGGTGTGGGCCCTCCCGTTCGTGCTGAGCATCGACAACATCACCTTCGGCCTCATCGACCACGCGTGGTCTTCATCGGTGGCGGTCCAGGCCATCGAGCAGCTGATCTCGAGCTCGTTGCTGGCGCTCGTTGGACTGCTCGCGAGCGCTGCCGTCATGCGCACCATCCCGGGCGTGACGCGGCGCGGCACCGCATTCACCGCGGGGTTCGCCGGAGCAGCCTTGATCGTCGCGGCGCCACTTTTGCTCGCCGTCGGCTAATCAAGACGGTTCTGCACCACGATCACGCCACGAACGCCAGTGGCGCGAGCACCTGCGCGGCCGGGAGCCGGTACACGCGCGGCAGGTCGGGCTTGGTCCGACGCAATGCCGCGAGCGCCAACGGAGCCCCCGCGTACATCAGCACCGACGAGCTCGTCGCGATCCCGACCAGCTTGCTCCAGCTCGGGAACGGCAGCAAGAACAGCAGCCCGATCGCCGTGGCGAACAAGATGCCGAACACCGGGACGTGCGTCCGCTTGCTCGTCCGCTCGAATTCGTCGGGCACGTAGCCGTTTCTGGCCAGCGCGAGGCTGATCCGCGACGACGTGGTCGCATACAGAAGCCCCGTGCCGAATGGGCAGATGACCGCGTCGAGACGGAGGATGAACGCCAGCCAGGCGAGTCCGGCGATCCGGGTCACGGTGTAGAACGGCCCTGCGTTCAGCGCCGTCACGGCAGGGTTCGGGTTGGCGGGCCCGAGGTTGGTCCACGTGTGTTGGGAGGCAAGCAGGCTCGGGCTGATCGAGCCGATGAACACGACCTGGAGCAGGATGTAGATGGCGGCTCCGATGAGGATCGACAGGATTACCGCGCGTGGGAGGTTGCGCTCGGGATTGGCGGCCTCGCCGCCGAGCTGCACGGCCTGTTCGAACCCAAGCAGGGCGAACACGATTCCGCCCGTGGGGATCGCGATCAGGATGCTCTTGACCGCGGCGCCGTGGACGAAGAAACCGCCGCCCGCGGTGAAGTTTCCGGTGTGGAAGTGCGTTAGCAGCAGCACGACAATCGTCATCACCGGGATCGCGATCTTCCACAGCGTGATCGTGCTGTTCGCGCGCGCGAGCCAGCGGATGCCGATCAGGTTCAGCACGACGAACAGCGCCATGAGGATGACGGCGGCGATGATGCCGTCGCCGCTCAGAGTGCCGTCCGCCCGGTAGAACCCGTGCGCCCAGCGAGCGGTCGACAGATACTGGATCGCGGCGAGCACCTCGATCGGCGCAGTCGTCGCCGCCTGCAGGTACGAGGCCCATCCGAACGTCATCCCAGCGAGGCTGCCGAACGCGTAATGGGGAAAGCGGCTGGTCCCACCGCTGACCGGAAACAGCCCTCCGAGCTCGGCATGGACCAACGCGAGCAGGATCACGATGAACGACGCGATGACCCAACCGATCAGGGCCGACGGGCCGGCGACCGTCGCCGCGATCAGCGCACCGAAGAGCCACCCCGAGCCGATGATCGAGCCCACCGACGTCCACAGGAGGCTGAGAAAACCGATGCGTCGCTCGAGACCTTCGCCGCCTCCGCCGGCGCCGCCTCCCCCGGCGCCGCCTCCCCCGGCATCGAGCAGGACGGGTGGTGGCCCAAGATGGACTTCGGGCGCGGTGGCGGTGATGCTCATGGCAGGCTCCTGTTCACGGCGGGCGCCCGCTGGGCGCACCGGTTGTTTGTGAGCAGACTCGCGTTGGCGCCCGGCACCGTCGTCCGTACCTGCCTACGACACCTGAGGGCCAGCCGTACGTATCGCGCAGACGCGCGGGGAGCCACAGACCTGGCCCGATACGATGGTCCGGGGACTTTGATGCAGACACATCCCGTCGCAGACGCTCGCGTCGGCTCGGTGTGGCCGTTCGTGGGCCGGGCGCAGGAGCTGGCGAACATCGCCGAGGCTCGCGCCGATGAGTGCTGCGGCGTTGTGGTGTGCGCCGACGCGGGAATCGGCAAGTCACGGCTCGGTCGGGAGGCGCTGGCGAGCGCCGAGCGGACCGGTGCCATGACCGAGTGGGTGCAGGCCACGCGGAGCGCCGGCCTGGTTCCGCTCGGGGCGTGGGCCGGGCTGCTACCTGAGGAGATCCCATCCGACCAGGCTTTCCGGCTCCTCCAGGCGACCGTGCGGGAACTCCACCGGCGGGCAGATGGCCGGCCGATCGTCGTCGGAGTCGACGACGCGCAGTGGCTCGATCCCGTATCGGCGACGCTCGTGCTCCAGTTGGCGAGCGGCGGCGACGCGTTCGTGATCGCGACGGTCCGCCTCGGCGAGCCCTGTCCCGACGCGATCGTCTCGCTCTGGAAGGACGCGGGCGCACGGCGCGTCGATCTCGGAGGTCTTGCCGACGAGGCCATGCGCGGGCTGATCGAGACCGCGCTCGAGGGCCCCGTCGAGGAGGAGGCGGTGCGTTGGATCCTCGACCGCAGCGGGGGGAGCCCCATGTACGCGCGCGAGCTCGTGCAGGCCGCGTTGGGCGCTGGGAGGTTGGCCTGGGCGGGCGGGTTGTGGCGGATAACCGGCCGGTTGTCGATCGCCGAGTCGCTTGTGGAATTCGTCGGGGAGCGGATGGCCGCGCTGCCGGTGGAGTTGCAGGCGCCGCTCGAGCTCCTCGCGCTCGACGAACCGTTGCGCCTCGATGAGATTGCCGGCCTTACCTCATACGACGCACTCGCCAGGGTCGAGGCAGACGGGCTGATCGTCGTGTCGCCCGTGTCAGACGACGTGCGGCTCGCGCATCCCCTCTACGGGGATGCGATTCGTGCCTCGCTTCCGGCGTTGCGCGCCCGCGGCCTGCGCGTGCGTCTCGCCGAGACGCTGCGCAGGCGCGAGCGGCTGACGCCCGAGGACACGTTGCGCGTCGTGCGGATGCTGCTCGACGCGCACGCGCCGATCCCGTCCGAGCTCCTGATAAGAGGGGCGGACGCGGCCAACATCGCCGGCGACCCGGATCTCGCCACCAATCTCGCGCAGAGGGCGCTCGCCGACGGCGGCGGTCTGCCCGCCGCGCTCGCACTCGGGCGTGCGCTTGCCAGGCGCGGCTGGTTCCGTGACGCCGAGGACGCGATGGCCGCTGTCGAGTCGGATGCCGCCGGCCATCCTCTCGCCCTGGACTACCTCGACCACCGTACGCGGGTGCTGTTCTGGGGCCTCGGGCGCGTCCGAAGCGCCCAGGCGCTCGTCGAGCGGGCTCGCGCGTGGTCGCAGGATCCGGCGTGGCAGTGGCAACTGCTCGGGGTGTCAATGCCGAGCGCGGTCGTCGAGGATCTTCCGGGGGCCATTCGGGCGGTCCGCGCCGCCTTTGACGATCCCTCGCTCGACGAGGACACCCGCCGCGTCCTCGAGCCACGTTATGCGCTGGCACTGTTCTACGGAGGCGAGTGGACCGAGGCTTGTGCGGTTGCCCGGCGCTGTCGCCCGTCGATCCCCGTGCGCGACTACCCGGGCCTCGTCGGCCTCGGCGCGTTCCGCCTCGCCGGGGTCGAATCGGGAGCCGACTGGTCCGCGCTCGAACCCGAGCTGACGCAGATCTTGGTTGAAGGAGTCCGGGGACACGACCACGAGGCGGCGGCCCAGGGGGCGCTCGGACTCGCGCAGCTCGCGTTCATGCGCGGCCGCTTCCGCGATGCCGGGCGCTGGCTGTCCGAGGCCGACCTGCATTTCGAGCGCGAGGACGCATTCGGGACAGTCGCCGAGGCGCTCGTGTTGCGCGCGGGGATCGCGTGTTTCACGGGCGACGCAGATCGCGCCGGCCGGATCGTCACGCGTCTGCATGTGCTGAACGACCACACCCGCCTCCGTCCGCTGTCGCGACCGGTCTATCTTGCGCGTGCGCAAGGCTGGGCGGCGTGCGCGCGGAACGGCTCGGCGTCGGCGAACGAATTCCTGGCGGCGGCCGAGCTCTTCAGCCCCACGATGCCCGGTTTGGGCGCGCTGCTCGCTTACGACGCGCTCATCGCCGGCGCGCCGGCCCGACGCGTGAGCCCGGCGCTGGCCCAGCTCGCGCCCCGAGCCGACGCGCCGCTCGTCCAGGCATACGCCGCCCATGCCGCGGCGCTGGCCGCGGGCGACGGCGATGCGCTACTGGGCGCGGCCGACCAATTCGAGCAGATCGGCGCGCTGCGCTACGCGATGACCGCGGCCCACCAAGCCGCCTCGGTCTTCGTGGAGGCGGGCCTGCAGGACTCCGCCCGGCGCGCCGCGTCGCGCACCCGCGCGCTCCACGTGCCCGGCCAAGGGACCGATCCACCGAGAATCGACGGCGTGGACGGACTCGCCGTCGGTCTCACCGCGCGCGAGCGCCAGATCGTCGAACTCGTCCCGCAGGGCCTGAGCAACGCTGAGATCGCGGCCCGCCTGGTTCTGTCGGTTCGCACGGTTGAGACGCACCTCTATCGCGCGATGCAGAAGCTGGGCGTTCGCGACCGGCGGGATCTGTGAGCGCCACTTCCGATCCGCCCCTCGTCGGCCGCGCCCTCGAGC
>DATBYI010000413.1:0-19130 GCA_036513815.1 Solirubrobacteraceae bacterium | reverse complement strand
GCGGCCATCGCCTACCTGCTGATCGGGATCATCGACCTGATCTACCAGCGGCGCAAGCTGGCCAAGTCGCTTCGCATGAGTAAGCGCGAGGTCAAGGACGAGGGCAAACAGCAGAACGCCCCGCCCGAGGTGCGCGCTCAGATGCGCAGGCGCCAGATCCAGGCCGCCCGCGCCCGGATGATGTCCGCCATCCCCCAGGCCGACGTCGTCGTCACCAACCCTACCCACTTCGCGGTCGCGCTCAGCTACGACGGCAGCCACCCGGCGCCGATCGTCGTCGCCAAGGGTCAGGACCTCGTGGCCAAGCAGATTCGGCGCATCGCCGAGGAGAACAACGTCCCGATCGTGCCCGACCCGCCGCTGGCGCGTTCGCTGCACGCCTCGGTGGAGATCGGCCAGATGATCCCGGCCGAGCTCTTCGCTGCGGTGGCGCAGGTGCTCGCGTTCGTCTACCGGATGGCCGGGCGTAGGAAGGCAGCGGCATGAACGAGCAGACCGTCCGCAAGCTCCTGAAGCACACCGATCTGGTCGCGGCCGTGGCCGTCGTGGTGGTAGTGGTGATGCTGATCGTCCCGCTGCCGTCGATGCTGCTCGACCTGTTCATCACGATCAACATCTCGGCGGCACTCGCGGTCGTGATCGCGACGATGTACCTGCAAAAGCCGCTCGACTTCGCGGCCTTCCCGAGCCTGCTGCTGCTCACGACGATGTTCCGCCTGGGCATCAACGTGTCGGTCACGCGTCTGATCCTGACAAAGGGCAGCGCCGGCAGCGTCGTTCACGACTTCGGCCAGTTCGTGGTCGGCGGCGACGTCGTGATCGGCCTCGTCATCTTCCTGATCCTCGTCGTGATCCAGTTCGTGGTCGTCACCAACGGCGCCGGCCGCGTGGCCGAGGTGGCCGCCCGATTCACCCTCGACGCCATGCCCGGCAAGCAGATGGCGATCGACGCCGACCTCAACGCCGGCCTCATCACCGACGACCAGGCCCGCTCCCGGCGCGCCGAGATCGGCCGCGAGGCCGACTTCTACGGGGCCATGGACGGCGCCTCCAAGTTCGTCAAGGGCGACGCGATGGCCGCCGTGCTGATCACCACGATCAACCTGATCGGCGGGATCGTGGTCGGGATGCTTCAGAAGCACATCGGCTTCTCCGAGTCGATCCACACCTACTCGATGCTGACCGTCGGCGACGGCCTGGCCGCGCAGATCCCGGCCCTGCTGATCTCGGTTGCCACCGGCATCCTCGTCACCCGCTCGGCGTCTGAGAAGGACCTCGGAAGCGACCTTGCCAACCAGATCCTGCGCCAGAGGAAGGCGCCGCTCGTGGCCGGCTGCGTCGTCTGCGGCTTCGCGCTCGTCCCCGGCCTGCCCAAGCTGCCATTCCTGTTCATCGGCGGGATCATGGCCGTGATCGGCTGGTCGGTCCGCAACGGGATGCCGGATGAGCTCGCCGCCGCGGCCGCCGTGGCCGCGCTCCCGGCCGAGACGCAGGCCGACAAGCCGACCGCCCCGCGCGAGGAGGTCATGAAGGAGCTCCCGATCGATCCGCTCGAGCTTGGGATCGGGTTCGGCCTGGTTCCCCTCGTCGACCGCCGGACGGGCGGATCGCTCGTCCGCCGCGTCTCAATGATCCGCCGCCAGATCGCCTCTGAGCTCGGCATGGTGATCCCGCCGGTCCGGATCCACGACGAGGTCGACCTCGATTCCCACGAGTACGTGGTCAAGGTCCGCGGCACGGTCGTCGCACGCGGAACGGTCATGGCCGGCCATCACCTCGCCATGGACCCGGGCGACGCGGTCGGCATGGTGCCCGGAATTCCGACGACCGAGCCCGCCTTCGGCCTGCCGGCGATCTGGATCCCCGAGGCCCAGCACGCCGAGGCCGAAGCCCTCGGATACACCGTCGTCGACGGCGAATCGGTCATCGTCACCCACCTCACGGAGACCATCCGCAAGCATGCGGCGCAGCTGCTCACGCGGCAAGACGTACGCCAGCTGCTCGATCAGCTAAAGGAAATCAACGAAGCTGTCGTTACCGAGGTTGTGCCGGACGTTCTTTCCCTCGGTGAGATCCAGCGCGTGCTGCAGTCCCTCCTGTCGGAGGGCGTGTCGATCCGCGACCTGGGTGCCATCGTCGAGTCCGTCGGGGACAAGGCCCGCATCACCCGTGACCCGAGCCTGCTCGCCGAGTACGCCCGACAGGCCCTCGGGCGCGCCATCACCGCGCCGCATCTGGACCCGAGCCAGATCCTGCGCGTCATCACGCTCGATCCGACGATCGAGCAGGAGCTCGCCACCTCGATCACCCAGACGAGCGACGGCGAGTACCTGGCCATGGAGCCCACGCGCGCCCAGGCCGTCCTCACCGCGGTCAAGAGCCAGTCGGATCACGCAGCCGCCCGCGGCGGGATCCGTCCGGTCCTGCTCTGCTCGGCTCGCGTGCGCCGCCACCTGCGGCGACTCGTCGAGTCGGCCGTGCCGCATCTGCCCGTCTGTTCTTACAACGAAGTCGCCCCAGGCATCAGCGTCGAAACCATAGGAGTAATCAGCGCATGAGCACCCTGACTCAGCCCCACACCAACGGCCATGACCGCGAGCTGAACGGCGTGCGCACCTACCGCGGTCGCAAGCTCGAGGATCTCATCCCCCAGATCCGTGCGGAGCTCGGTCCCGACGCCATCATCCTGCGCCAGCGTGAGGGCCTGATGGGCGGCGTCGGCGGTTTCTTCGCCCAGAAGTGCGTCGAGGTCGACGCCCAGGCCGGGCCGCATCAGCCTCGGGTTGACATCTACGACGAGGACGAGCCCGTGAACGGCTGGGACGAGGGTCTCGAGGACTTCGTCGCCCCCACCCCGACCGGTGACCCGACCGCGGTCGTGCTCGACCAGCTCCCCGCGCTGCCCGCGCCTGAGCAGCCCGCGCAGCCCGCGCCGGTCGCCGCCGACCCGATCCAGCCCGTCTTCGAGCCGATCCAGCCGCCTGCGGCCGACCCGATCCTGCCCCCCGCGCCGAGCGCCGCCCGTTGGGCGCAGGAGGCCGATGCCTTCGCCACCACGCCGGCTCCCGAGGCGCCCGCAGCGCCGGCCACCCCCTTCGCCCCGGCCACCCCGGCCGGCGAGGAGCTCACCGCCGAGTCGTTCGTGAGCCGCCTCGAGCAGGCCGCGGCGCACGTCGACATCGACGAGCTCGTCAAGCTCGTGACCTCGGGCCGCGTGATGGGCGACGAGACGCCCGCGCCTGAGTCGATCATCGCCCAGGCGCCAGCGCCCGCCCCGATCGCTCCCCAACCCGTAGCCCCGGCGCCGGCTCCCGTGGTCGAAGCTCCCGTGCCCCCGGCCGCCAACCCCTGGGTCGCCAAACAGGCCGGCGACGTCGACTCGGGCGAGGCCGCCTCGGTCATCGCCGAGCTGACCGGGCAGGGCATCAGCGAGAGCTGGGCCGAGCAGCTGATCGTGGCCGCCTCGGCGCACCGCTCGCCCCTCGCCAAGGGCAGCCTCCGTGATGCCGTGCGCGCCACGCTCGCGGCGATCATCCCCGCTCCCGCCCCGCTCCCGCCCTCAGGTGCCGCGGTGGCCTTCGTCGGCGCCGGTGGCGCCGGCAAGACCCGCTGCGCAGCCGCCCTCGCCGCGGCCTACGCCAAGGGCTCGACGCTCGCCGCGAGCGTCGTGTCGCTGGGCAGCGACGACTGGGGCGGCGACCTCAAGGAGCTGCTCAAGGGTCAGAACGTTTGGGTCATGGGTGCCGCCAACGGTGCCGAGGCCGGTCCTCCCGTCCAGCACGGGCGTGACGGCGGCCTCGTCGTGATCGACACCGCCGCTGCCACCCCGCGCGACCCGGCCACGGTCGAGGCCCTGGCCACGGAGCTGCGGTCGCTGAACCCCGACGCGGTCTACATCGCCGTGCCCGCCACCTTCAGCGTGCACGCCGCGCGCAAGCTGATCGACGGCTTCGCGGCGCTCGGCGCCGACGGGATCGCCGTCACGCACGCCGACGAGGCCGATCAACTCGGCATCGCGGCGGAGCTGTCGCAGATCAGCGGCATGCCGGTCGCCTACATCCACGAGGGCCTCGAGCTCCAGGGCGCACTGTCGGCCGCCGATCCGTCGGCGCTGGCCGCGCGCCTGCTGCCCTAAGGCGCCGCCATCAGGCGCCCCCGACCATCCCAACCGAACCGTAAAGCACCAACGACTATGACCGCCGAGCCCGAGCCCACCGGCAAGGTCATCCGCCTCAACGTCGGAGGGACCGACGGCAAGCTGACCACGCCCGTGGGCAGCCACATCCCGGTCCGTGTGTTCGAGCGCGGGGACTTCCTGATGCTCGTGCTCATGCTCGACGCGGCCGAAGAGCTCGCGCCCGACGCCGCGGAGGAGCTCGGCGACGCCCCCGAGCCGCTCGTGCTCGAGTACGTGACGGCGCGCGGGGTGGTTCGGTTCTGCGGTCAGGCCGTGCTCCAGGAGCGTGACCTCGTCCGCTTCGAGGTGTCTGCCGCACCCGAGATCACCCAGCGCCGCGAGTTCGTGCGCGTGCCGACGGCCCAGCACGTTGCGCTGGCGAACGGCACCGGTCTCGACGGGAATCCAACCGCCACCCACGCGATCGACATCAGCGGAGGTGGGATGCTGCTGAGCGGTGCCGACCACCTCGAGCTCGAGTCGATCGTGCGCTTCACGCTGGATCTGGGCGCGGGGGAGCCCGACATCGCCGGCTTCGCTCGGGTCGTCCGCGGGGACAACGAAGGGCGGCGCGCGCTCGTGTTCGAGCAGATCTCGGCTGACGATCGTCAGCGGCTGATCCACTTCGTCTTTGGGCGCCAGCGCGAGGCGCTGGCCAAGCTGGGCCGCGTGGTCAATCACAGGAGAACCGGATGAGCAAGAAGGCGGACAAGGGCGCCGAGAAGGCCGAGGGCAAGAAGGGCAAGAAGAAGGGCAAGGGCTCCGGCGACGCCGGCGGCCCGAGCGTCGCCGCCCATCCTCGCGCCAGCTACCAAGTCCGCCGCGCGAAGGGCTGGGGCGGAATCATCGGCTTCATCCTCGCCGCCTACTTCTCTTACAAGGCCGGCGTTCCGACCGCGGACCTGGGGATGCGGGCATTGATCGCCGGGATCGTCGGCTACATGCTCGCGTGGGCGTGCGCGGTCACCGTGTGGCGCCACCTAGTTTTGGCCGAGTTGCGGGCGGTCGTCGAGAGCGCCTCGGGAGGACGCGGAAACGACGACATGATCCCGGCCCGGGCGCCGGACCCAGGCGCAGCCGCCGCGGAGTAGGCGCGCGCCGGCTCCTGACCCGTCCCGCCCGGAGGACTAAGCGCACATGGATCCCCTCCATCCCATCGTCCCGATCGGCCCGAACATCCCGCCGATCACGCCGGCCCCGATGGCCGGTCGCGTCGACCGCGACCGCTCACAAGGCGGCACCGGCCAGGACAAGCGCCGCCGGCGCCGCGCCCAGGAGGAGAGCCGCGCGCCCCTCGCGGGCTCCGAAGGCCTCGATTACCTCGTCGACGACGCCGACGGCGAGGACGACTCGGGCCTGCACATCAACGTCACCGCCTAAGCCCCGCGGGCTGATCCGAGCAAAGCGTCCAGGTCAATCTGGACGCCCCTCAAGTGGCCGGGGCCGGGGGCGATAACCGGGAAGACCGGCGGCAAGGAGCCACCGGGGGACTGACTAAAGCGACCACACCACGGAGGTGTAACCAAATGTCCCTTTCGATTCTCACCAATACCTCGGCGATGCAGACCGAGATCAGCCTGAATAATTCGAGCAGCGCCGTCTCGACGGCAATGCAGCGTCTCTCTTCGGGCCTTCGCATCAACTCGGCGGCCGACGACGCCGCTGGGTACGCGATCAGCCAGGGCCTGACCTCTCAGGTCAACGGCCTGCAGCAGGCCAGCCAGAACGTCAGCGACGCGACCTCGATGGTCCAGACCGCCGATAGCGCGCTGAACAACGTCCAGAGCATGCTGCAGCGCGTCAGCGAGCTGGCCGTGCAGTACCAGAACGGTGACCTGTCCAGCAGCGACCAGTCGGACATCCAGGACGAGGTCAACCAGCTCACGCAGGAGATCAACCGTCAGCAGGGTTCCGTTGAGTTCAACGGCATCAACCTGCTCGACGGCAGCGCCGGCGCCGCCGGCACGGGCGTGACCTTCCAGGTCGGCTCGGCGGCCGGTGACACCCTCACCGTGTCGTTCGCCAACATCGAGGGCTCGACCGGACTCGGCACCACCGGGTTCGACTGGACCCAGGCGGCCAGCGGCGGGACCGTGTTCAACCTCGGTCAGACCAACGCCGTCAGCCTCATCAGCGGCGCCATCAACAACATCTCGTCGCTCGCGGCGACGCTGGGCGCGGTCCAGAACCGTCTCCAGTACACCTCGAACGCTATCTCGGCGACGCAGGAGAACATGTCCTCCTCGCTGAGCAGCATTCAGGACGTCAACATGGCGACCGAGATGACGACGCTCACCCAGCAGCAGGTTCTGCAGCAGGCCGGCACGGCGATGCTCGCGCAGGCCAACTCTGAGCCGCAGCTGGTTCTGAAGCTCATCACCGGCTGATCCATCTTTCGTCAGGCCGGGCGGCGCGTAGCGCGTCGCCCGGTCAGGCGAGAAGGCGCCGCCGTCAGCCGCCGCCGACCATCTCCAAGTTTCACGGTTTTCGTCACCAAGCTTCGAACGCGACAGCCTCGCTGGCGCTGCCGAGGGAACAACCCGCCTCGCGACCGTCCCACCTCACATCGCGCGGGGCCACATAACCACGTCCGATTCATCGAGGGAACCGGAAAGCGGGGGCGGTCTGCATCGCAGACCGCCCCCGTGTGGATTAAATGAAGCCGATGAATCGCTGGCACGACCGCTCCGTATTCGTCACCGGCGCCTACGGCCTGCTGGGCGGCTGGCTCGTGAAGGCGCTCCTCGAGAACGAGGCGCGCGTAACCGTGCTCAAGCGCGACGCCGTCGCCGCCTCAGCGCTCGACCTCGAGGGCACCGAGCGCCTCGTCAACGTGGTGCACGGCGACGTCACCGACGCGAAGCTGCTCGAGCGCGCACTCGGCGAGTACGAGATCGACACCGTCTTCCATCTGGCGGCGCAGACGATCGTGGGCGTCGCCCGTCGCGGCCCGATCTCCACCTTCGAGACCAACATCCGCGGTACCTGGACGGTGCTCGAGGCCTGCCGTCAGGCCGGGGTGAAGCGCACGATCGTCGCCTCCTCCGACAAGGCCTACGGCGCGCACGACGAGCTTCCCTACCGGGAGACCTTTCCGCTCCAGCCGCAGTACCCCTACGACGTCTCCAAGGCCGCGGCCGACCTGCTGGCGCGCTCCTACTGGCACACCTACGGCCTCCCGGTGGCGCTGACTCGGTTCGCGAATCTCTACGGGGGAGGGGACTTTAATTTTTCTCGACTGGTTCCGGAGGCGACCGTTGCCGCCATCGAGCACCGCGCCCCCGTGATCCGGTCGGACGGCACGCCGGAGCGCGACTTCCTCTACGTCGAGGACGCGGTCGCCGCCTACCTCGCGATCGCCAACCTGCTCGACGACGGCCGTGGCGGCGGCGAGGCTTTCAACGCCGGCAGCGGACAGCCTCGCTCCGTGCTCGAGGTGGTCAAGCTCGTGTGCGAGCTTGCCGGGACCGGCGTGACGCCCGATGTGCGCGGGTCGGGCACCCCCGACGGCGAGATCTCGCGCCAGTGGGTCGATTCCGGCAAGCTGCGCACCGCGTCCGGCTGGGAGCCGCGGATCCCGCTCGAGGACGGACTTCGGCGCACGATCGGGTGGTACCGCGACTACGCGCCTTAGCGCCTCAACTGACACGGGTCTCTGCCGATGACCAGGGGGAGATGCCCTCGAAGATCTCGATCATCGTGCCGTTGGCGGGTGGGCCGGCGCAGGCTCTGCGCTGCCTCGAGGGCATCGCGGCTCAGCCGGACGATCCGGCGCACGAGATCATCGTCGTCGACGACGCCTCGGTCGGTCTCGAGGCTCTCCTGGCCCGCCTGGAGGGCGATGTCGAAGTGGTGCGCACCGATCGCCGCATCGGTCTCGCGGCCGCCGTCGCCGCGGGTCTGAGCCGCGTCCGCAACGAGATCGTCGTCGTCCTGCGCGACGCCGCCGTGCCCACTCACGGATGGCTCGGCCCCCTCGCGAGCGCGCTCGATGATTCCGGCGTCGGCCTCGCCGCCAGCGCCACCGCGGGCGATCCGGCCAGCAACCCGGTCACCGCCTGGTCCTTCGCAGCGCGCGCCGCGGACCTGCGCGCCGTCGGCATGCCCGATCTTCCCGCCCCCCACGTCGTCGGCGCGCTGGCGCTGGCGCTGGCCGAGCGGGGGATGCGGGCGCGGACCACGCTCGACAGCATCGTCGCCCGGCCGGGCGCCCGGACGGGTGGCGCCCGCCGTCCGGCCGGCGAGCGCCCCGAGCTCACGATCGTCATCCCCACCCTCGACGCCGCCTCTGAGCGCGTACGTTCATGCATCGGGGCCGTCCAGGGCGCCACCGACTCCCCCCACGAGCTGGTCATCGTCGACAACGGCTGCCCGCCCCAGGGATTCGCGACGCCGGTCAACGCCGGCCTGCGCGCCGCCCACACGCCGTACGTCGTCGTGATGAACGACGACGTCGAACCGCTGCCGGGCTGGTGGGGTCCACTCCGCGCCGCGATCGACGCCGGCGCCGCCGTCGCCTGCCCCCTCACCGTCGACGGAGCGATGCGCTACGACTTTCCGGCCTGGTGCTTTGCCATGGGCCAAGAGGCCGTCGAGGAGTTCTCCCACGCTCCCGGCGAGTTCTTCGACCCCGCACTCGTCCTCTGGTACCAGGACACCGATTTGCTCCTCCGGCTGCGCCAGGCCGGGCGCCCGCCGGTGATCGTCGAGACCTCCCGCATCCAGCACGGCCTCTCGCAGACCGTGGGAAGCGATGACCCCGAGCTCGCCGCGTGGATCGGTGTACAGGTCGCCGCCGACCGCGAGCGTTTCATCGCGAAGCATCCGGATGCTCTCCTCGAGGGCCACGCTCTTGCCGCCTGAGCGGAACAACTTCGACGCGCTCGTCGTCGGCGCCGGGTTCGCCGGCTCGGTCTGCGCACGCCGCATGGCCGAGGACTACGGCCTGCGCGTGCTCGTCATCGACCGACGCCCGCACGTCGCCGGCAACGCCCACGACGCGCTCGACGAGCACGGGGTGCTGATCCACACCTACGGCCCGCACATCTTCCACACCAACGCCGCCAAGGTGACCCGGTTCCTTTCGCGCTTCACCGAGTGGCGGCCCTACGAGCATCGCGTTTGGGCCGAGGTCGACGGACGGATCGTGCCGCTGCCCATCAACCGGACCACGGTGGAGGCACTTCACCGCATCCAGTTCCCCGACGAGGACGCGACCGCGGCCTACCTATCCGCCTTGGCCGAGCCGCGCGACGAGCTCAAGACCTCCGAGGACGCGGTCGTGGCCAAGGTCGGGCGCGATCTCTACGAGCGCCTGTTCCGCGGCTACACGCGCAAGCAGTGGGGACTCGATCCCAGTGAGCTCCACGCCTCGGTGTGCGGGCGCCTTCCCGTGCGCACCAACGCCGACGACCGTTACTTCGGCGACACCTTCCAGATGATGCCGGCGGCCGGCTTCACCGCGATGTTCGAGCGGATGCTCGATCACCCCAACATCGAGCTGCGGCTCGGTACCGAGTACGAGGACGTCCGCGACGATGTCGAGCCCCGCCACGTCGTCTGGACGGGCCCGATCGACGAGTTCTTCGGCCACCAACTGGGTACGCTCCCCTACCGAAGCCTGCACTTCGAGCGCGAGACCCGCGCCACCCCAGGCGGCCGGCTCGTCCAGCCCGTCGCGGTCATCAACTATCCCAACGAGCGGATCCCCTACACGCGCGTCACCGAGTTTCGCCATCTGACCGGTCAGGTGTCCGACTTCAGCACCCTCACCTACGAGTACCCGACGGCCGACGGCGACCCGTACTACCCGATCCCCAGGCCGGAGAACCGCGATCTCTACCACCGCTACGAGGCGCTGGCGCGCCGGCGCCCGGATGTGCGGTTCATCGGGCGGCTGGCCCGGTACCAGTACCTGAACATGGATCAGGTCGTGGCACAGGCGCTGGTCGCGGTCGAGCGCTGGGCCGCCGAGCACGGGCTGGTGCCCGCGCTTCCCGAAGCGGCGTGAGCGCCCCCGACGTCATCGTCGCCTGGCTCCAGAACGACTACGGCAAGCTCGGGCGAGCCGGCGAGGCCGTCGCCCACTCGCTCGTGCGCTCGTCCTCGGCCGGACGGGTGGCCTACGTCGAGCCGTTCGTCCCCGGGGCGGGTGAGCCCGAGCTCGGCGTGCGCAACGACCGTGGCCTGCTCGTGTTCAGCGGCACCGGAAGCCCTCCGACGGGTAGCCACGAGGTCGCGCAGGGCGTGGTCAAGGTGGCCGAGCTGAACGATCCGATCCTGCTCAACTTCGGCGTCTCGGAGGCCAACTGGTGGCTTCATTACGAGTTCGCGCCGGTGTGCTCACGCACCGTGCTCGTCGCCTACGACAAGCTCGCCGAATGGGACGTGCTGACCTCTCGCAAGGCGGTGCTCGAGCAAGTCCGCGCTCAGCTACTCGCCTCCAGTGACGTGGTCGTGGGGCTTTCCCAGGGGTCGATCGACGATGTACCGGACGCCGTCTACGTCGGCCACGGTGTCGACCACCACTGGCATGATCCCGCGATCGACTCGCTGCCTGAGCCCCCCGACCTGGCCCCCGTCCCGCGCCCGCGCGCGGCGTACGTGGGCGCGCTTTCGATGCGCTTCGACGTCGAGGCCGTGCGTGCCCTGTCCGCCGCCGGAATCGACGTGGTCCTGGTCGGGATGGGGCCGACACCGCAGCTGCTCGAGCTGGCCGCCACGGACCCCCGCGTCCACATGCTGGGCGAGCGCCTGCCCGAACAGGCGGCCGCCTACCTGCTCCACTCCGACGTAGGCATCGTGCCGCACACCGACGAGGCGTTCACCCACTCGATGGAGCCGCACAAGGCCTACAACTACGCCGCCGCCGGGTTGCGCACGGTGACTCTCCACACCACCCACGCCCCCGCGCTGGGATCGTTCCTCGAGGCGACCGGCGACACCGACTCTTTCGTCGCGGCGGTCCGCAGCGCGCTCGCGCGCGGTCGCCTGTCCGACGGGGAGATCCAGGTGGCGCGATCGCTCAGCTGGGACCGCGTGGCCGACTCGCTCGTGGCGGCCGCCGCATGAGCCCGTCCATCGCCGTCATCTCGCCCGAGGCCGCGCCCAACCTCACGCCGCTTTTCCCCGCCAAGTTGGCCCGCATGTCGACCGAGTGGGAGTGGTATCACCGCTGCCTCTCGCGCCTGGCCGACGTGCACTACTTCCCGCTGGGGGACTGGACGCAGGTCACGGGCTTCGACGCGGTGCTCGTCCACGAGGCGATCGAGGCGGCGACCGTCGGCACGACCATGTCCGTGCTCTCGCGGCTGCGTCACCGCAACGGGAAGCTCATCTGGGTCGAGCCTCATCACCGCAGCACGTTCGGCGCGACGGTGTTCGAGCGCGGGTTCTTCGAGACGGTCGACCGCCTCGTCAAGTACCAGCTGATGGAGTACGCGGCGCTGGTGGACGGGCTGCGCTCCCCCGAGAACAACCTCGCGTACTGGGCGTTCTACGGGCACACGTCGATCGCCGACTTCTACGCCAACCCGAAGCTGTTCGGGGTGCCGGCCTCGAAGGAGACCATTGGGCGTCACCTGACCGCCGACCTGAGCCCCCGCTACGCCGACCAGATTGCGCCGATGATGCGCCTGTTCACGCTCCCCGGTCCGGACAGCTGGTACGGCGGCTCGCCCTCGCGCCAGGAGCGGATCATCAAGGAGACGCAGGTCGGGATCACGCTCGGCGACGGACCCTCGACGGTGATGCGCGGCCTGATCGCCGGATTGATCGGCCAAACCGGGCTCCAGGTCAAGGTCTACGGCTCGAAGGTCCGCGCCGCGGCCACCTCGGAGACGTGCGTCGCGATCGGGCACTCACGTCTCGACGGTGGCGCCGCGGACATCCTGCGCTTCGACACGCTGGCCGTCCTTGCCGACGATCCGCGCTATCTGATCTGGGACGACGTCTTCGCCGCGAACGAGAGCTATCTGCCCATCGAGCGGTTCGGCGAGCTGATGGGAAGCGGCGGGCGGACGATCGACGGCGACGTCGTCAGCTTCACGGCGGCCCGGCTGGCCGAGGCGCTCGCCGACACCAAGCTGCGGGCGAAGATTCTCGCCGGCCAGCGCCGGGCCTACGGGCTCCTCATGGACCCCTGGTTCATCGCGGCCAAGCTTGGCCTCGAGGCAGAGCTCGGGGCTTCCGCCGACTCTGCCACGACCGACGCGCCGGCCGAGCCGGTGGTATCGCCTCCGGTCGAGCTCCGAACCTCCGCCAGCAAGCCGATCCGGGTGGGCACGATCTCGACCGATCAGATCTCGGTCGTGGTCCAGGGCGCGATCGCCGGCGACGATCTCGCCGAGCAGGTCGTCGACAGCGTCCGCCGCCTCCTGCCGAGCTGCGAGGTCATCCTCTCGACCTGGAAGGGCGAGCGCGAGCTGGCCGTGCCTGTCGACCAGCGGATCGAGAGCGACGATCCCGGTGCACCCTGGCAGGTCCACGAGGAATGGCCGGCCAACACCAACCGGCTGCTCGTTTCGACTCGAGCGGGACTCGAGGCCTGTACGCGCCCCTTCGCGCTGAAGCTCCGCACCGACACCCCGGTGTCCGGGACCGGTTTCCTCGAGACGTTCCAGGCCTATCCGGAGCGCAGCGGCGCTCTTCGCCTGCTGGGCGATCGAGTCGTCGTGATCAACTTCTACTGCTGGAACCCGGAGCGCCGTCCCTTCGGCTTGTTCAGCATCGCCGATACGGTCAATTTCGGGCGCACCGAGGACCTCCTCGACGTCTGGGGACGTCCGCTCGATGACGAACCGACCAACTCGACCTGGTTCGAGACGCATTCGCGGCCCGAGCCGGACCGCGCCCCCTGGGCCGCCTTCCGCTACACCCCCGAGCAGCTCCTGTGGTTCGGCTTCGTGCGCAAGCACGTCCGGGCTCCCTTCGAGCACTTCACCGACGTCACGCCCACATCGACCTTGCTCTCCGAGCTCTCGATAGCGAACAACGCGATCATCGTCGAGCGGGATCGGTTCGGGGTCGAGCTGCCCAAGTTCGCAGGCCGCGAGCCACTCGAGCCCGACGCGCTCATCTCCCACGAGATGTGGGTCGAGCTCTACGAGCGCCACTGCCTCGTGCCGCTCAGCCCGGCCAGCGAGGCGATGCTCGCCGAGGTCGGCATCACCAGCGCGACCGAGGCGCCTGAGGTGCCAGAGGCGCCCGAAGGCGGGAGCCACCCGCTCCAGGGCGTAGCCGGATTCATCGTGCTCGCCGACGCCGAGGAGCTGCTCGCCTCCGAGGAGATGCTGCGGGCC
Organism: Solirubrobacteraceae bacterium; assembly: GCA_036513815.1. Lineage (GTDB taxonomy): Bacteria > Actinomycetota > Thermoleophilia > Solirubrobacterales > Solirubrobacteraceae > Palsa-465. The sequence continues at coordinate 5,654 of DATBYI010000413.1, read as the reverse complement.
TATGCCGACGAGGTCGGCGGGCCCGAATCCGTCACGCTGGCGATCGACGCGAGCCGGCTGCCCGTCGAGAACGCCGAGCAGCTGCTCGTCGGGCTCGTCGAGCGGTGCGGTCTTGACAAGCGCGATGACGTCACACTCGCAGCCGTCATCGGCCCCGAGGAACCAGGGCAGCGCGAGCGGATGCTGAGCGCGGCGCACGCGGTCTATCGCCGCGCCGAGGCCGACAATGGCCACGAAGGCGATCTGCCGGTCTTCACCCCGGCGTCGCTGGACCGCCTCCGCCAGCTAGTGCGCGCGAGCTAGTTCGGATGGTCGGCGGCGCCTGACGGCGGCGCCTATGACGCGCGGGCGAAGAGCGCTGACAGCGCGTCCACCGTGGCCGGATCGAGCCCCCGGCCGACCAGCGTGAGCCGGTAGCGAGTCGGGAACACGACGGCCTCAGACCCGAGCGCTTCCTCGGCGGCGGCCACAGCCCGCTCCACCGCCGGGTTCTCGTTGTTGTCGTGGAAGAACACCGCGCAGCGGTTAGCCAGGTAAGGCGCCACCGCCTCGAAATCCCACGTCGGCTGATCGCCGAAATGGCCGCCGTCGATCAGGGCAAAGTCGAGCGTCAACGCGCCGACGGCGCGTGCGACGTGCTGCGGACTAATCCCCAGCGTGAGTACGACGGTTTCCTTCAGCCCAAGTGCCGCCAGGCATTGGTCGGCCGTCGCGAGGCCCGACGGGTAGCGCCCTTCCTTCACCGCGGCGGTCGTCTCAGCGATCGCCTGCCCGAGCTCGGCCGGCTCGTAGTTGAACGACTCCTTCCACTCCTCCACGTAGCAGTCCAGGGTCACGACCTCGCCGCCGTTCTCCCGGGCCGCGAGTCCCATGAAGGCGGTGCTGTAGCCGAACGCGGTGGCGACCTCGAAGCCGTAGCGCAGACCGTTTGAGCGGATCACGTGATAGAGCGCGAGGCCTTCCTCGTCCGTGCACGAGTACGGGAAGACCTTGTCGCGAAGCTTGCGGCTCTTGTCGAGATCGTCGATGGCCTCGGCCTCGTCGACGAGCTCCAGCGCATCCTGCATTGGACGCATCTGCATGAGGACCCCGAGCAGCGAGCGCACGTCGAGAGCAGCGACGGACGGCGCCGAGGAGTTCACATCGCTCACGACCCCTTAATCGGCGCGCGGATGAGCAACTTGACTCCGGCACGGCTCAAGGTCGTGCCAGGCCGTCCGATGATCGGGACGTGCCTTCCCTCGCACACCGCGGACTGTGGACGCTGCCTGCGCAGCGCAACTCGCTTGCGGCGATGCGTGACGCCTTCGCCCATGGGTGGGGCGTCGAGACTGACGTCCGGGACCTCGGCGGCTCCCTGGTTGTAAGCCACGACCCGCCCGGCGACGGGACGCTTGCCTTCGAAACGGTGGTGAGCGCTTACCGTGAGTACGGCTGCCCCGGCGCCCTGGCGGTCAACGTCAAGGCCGACGGCCTGGCCGAGATGCTCGCCGACGCCCTGCGCGACGTCGACCCAGACAGGTGGTTCGCGTTCGACATGTCCGTCCCGGACATGCGCCATTACGCGCGCGAAGGCCTGCCCTTCTTCACCCGCCACAGCGACCTCGAGCCGGCCCCCGCCCTCTACGAGCAGGCGCTCGGCGTGTGGCTCGACGACTTCGACGGTGGCTTCATCGCCCACGAGCGGATCGCCACGCACCTCGCCGCCGGCAAGCGCGTGGCGGTCGTCTCGCCCGAGCTTCACGGGCGCGACCGCGAGCGGACCTGGGCCGAGTGGCGCCCGTGGCCGGTGTGGGACTCCGCCGACGTCTTTCTGTGCACCGACCACCCGATGAACGCCGAGGAGGTGTTCGTATGACCCCGCAGATCAAGGCGGTCGTCTTCGACATGGACGGCGTCCTGATCGATGCCCGCGAGTGGCACTACGAGGCGCTCAACCGCGCGCTCGGACTGCTCGGCTACGAGATCACTCGCTACGAGCACCTGACCACTTACGACGGCCTGCCCACCAAGCGCAAGCTGCGGATGCTCAGCGTCGAGCGGGGCCTCCCCGAGGAGCTGCACGGGTTCCTCAACGCGCTCAAGCAGCAGTACACGCTCGAGCTCGTCGCCACGCGCTGCAAGCCGGTCTTCCACCACCAGTACGCGCTGTCCCAGCTCAAGGCGTCGGGTTACCGACTCGGCGTGGCCTCGAACTCCGTCCGCCGGACCGTCGAGGAGATGATGGAGCGCTCAGACCTGATGCGCTACCTCGACGTGATGATCTCCAACGAGGACGTGTCGCGTCCCAAGCCGGACCCCGAGATGTACCTGGCGGCGATGGACCGCCTCGGCGTCCAGCCCGAGGAGACGGTCATCGTCGAGGACAACGAAAACGGTGTGAAGGCGGCGACGGCGGCCGGCGCGCACGTGCTCGTCGTGGAAGGGCCCGACGACGTCACCCTCGACGCGATCACCGCGCAGATCAACCACGCCCAGACCGAGAGGAGGGTGGCCGCATGAGGCTCGTCGTCCTGATGGCCGGAGACAGCGCGATGTTTGAGGTGGCCGGCGCGAAGTACCCGAAGAATCTGATCGAGATCGACGGGGAGCCCCTCGTCCAGCGCGTCATCGAGGGCCTGCGGTCCGCTATCGACAGCGCCTCCCGGCCGATCTTCCTGGTCCGCCAGGAGGAGCAGCGCCGGCATCACACGGCCGACGTAATCCGCCTGCTCGTCGACGACGCCGAGGTGATCGGCGTCCCCACGCTCTCGAGCGGCGCGGCCTGCACGGCGCTGCACGCGATTGGCCAGATCCAGCGCGAGGAGTCGCTGCTGATCTCCAACGGCGACCAGATCATCGAGGCGGCGATCCCCGAGATCATCGACGGCTTCGAAGCGGCCGGGCTCGACGCCGGCACGATCACCTTCGACGCGGTCCATCCTCGCTGGTCCTACGTTCGCGCCGGCGCGGACGGCCTCGTCGTCGAGGCGGCCGAGAAGCGGCCGATCAGCCGGCTCGCCACCGCGGGCGTCTACTGGTTCCGCCGCGGCGGCGACTTCATCGACGGCGTCATGTCGATGATCCGTAAGGACGCCTCGGTCGACGGCGCGTTCTACGTGTGCCCCGTTTTCAACGAGCTCGTGCTCACCGGGCGCCGCATCGGAACCCACCACATCGAGCGCGAGCGCTACTTCTCGCTCAGCTCGATGCACGGTGTCGACGTCTACGAGCAGCACCTCTCGCGTCAGCGCCAGGAGCTCGCGGCATGACGCGGCACACGCTGGACGAGATGGTCCGGGGCTGGTTCGTCGGCGACTTCGAGCCGACGGCCTATCGCTCCTCGGAGGTTGAGGTCGCGATCAAGCACTACGCCGCCGGAGACGCCGAGGAGCGCCACGTCCACAAGGTGGCCACCGAGCTGACCGCCGTGGTCTCCGGGTCGGTGCGCATGGACGGCAAGGAGCTCCACGCCGGCGACATCCTCAAGCTGGATCCGGGCGATCCGTGCGACTTCCTGGCCCTGACCGACGCCACCGTGGTGGCGGTAAAGCTCCCCGCCGTCGCGGGCGATAAGTACCTGGTGGAGGTGGACTGATGTTGACCGTGGTGATCCCGATGGCGGGCCGGGGCAGTCGCTTTGCCGATGTCGGCTACGAGCTCCCCAAGCCCCTGCTCCCCGTGCACGGCGCGCCGATGATCGAGGTGGTGGTTCGCAACCTCACCCCGCGCGAGCCGAGCCGCTTCGTGTTCATCTGCCGCAGCGAGCACGTCGAGGCCTACGGCTTCGAGCCTGCCCTGCGTGACGTCGCGCCGGGCTGCGAGATCGTGACCATCGACCGAGTGACCGAGGGCGCCGCCTGCACGGTGATGCTCGCCGAGCATGCGGTGGACCCCGACGACGTGCTCGTGATCGCCAACAGCGATCAGTGGGTCGACTGCGACTTCGACGCGCACCTCGACGTCCTGCACCGCCGCCAGCTCGACGGTCTGATCATGACCATGACCGCCGATGACCCCAAGTGGTCCTTCGTCGAGCTCGATCCGGTCTCGGATCGCGTGACCAACGTAGTCGAGAAAGAGGTCGTCTCCAACGAGGCCACCGTCGGCATCTACACCTTCGCCCGCGGTGGCGATTTCTTCCGCGCCGCCCGAGCCATGATCGCCGCCGGCAAGCGCGTCAACGGCGAGTTCTACGTCGCCCCCGCGTACAACGAGCTGATCGCGGCGGGTGCCGCAATCGGGATCGACAACGTGGGCGCCGAGGCCGCGGGCATGTACGGGCTCGGCACGCCCAACGACTACGAGGCGTTCCTGCGCCTGCCTCTCTCCTACCGTGCAGCCGGTCAGACGGCGCGTCGGGCCGCCTGAGATCGGATAGATGAGTTACACCGATGCCGTAAGCCGGATCTCGCAGATCCAGGCCCAGATCGCTTCCATCCAGACCGCCTTCGACCCCTCCGTCGCCGCTGCCACGAGCTCTCAGGCGTCCGGCGGGGCGTCTGCCACGGGCACCGCGACGACGGGGACGAGCAGCTTCGCCAGCGCGCTGTCCCAGGCCCAGAGCGCCTCGGGCGCGGTTGGAGCGTCCGCTGACGTCCCAAGCATCGCCGGGCTCGGCACGGTCGGCTCGACCACCGGTGGCGCCGCGCTGCCCGCCAGCGCCCAGACGATGCTGACCTCCGATCAGCAGCAGTTCGCCTCCCGGCTGGCCGGCGATACGGGCCTCGATCCGAGCGTCGTCTCCGCCTGGCTGCTGGCCGAGGAATCTGGCGGCGCCGCCCAGTCGCGTCAGTCCCAGAACAACAACGACTGGCTCAACATCGGCTACACCGACAGCGCCACCTATGGCTCGAGCGACTCGGTCTGGTCTGACCCGGTGACCGCCGCCGACGCCACCGCCGGCTGGCTCAAGGGCCAGAACACGATCCCCGGCTACGGCACCGCGAGCTCGGGCATCCAGGGCATCCTCAGCACCGCCGGTCAGTCGCCGACGGCCCAGATCGCCGCGCTGCAGGGCTCCGGGTGGGCCTCGAGCGGCTACCCGGACCTACCTTCGCTCTATAACCAAGTCGCCGGTTAACGGCTCCGAGCAGGTCGCCGGCTGATCACTTGACGAGCGCGATCAGCGGCGCGCTCGTCTCTTCCGGTGCGAAGTACCGTTCGCACTCGTCGGCGATCACGGGCCGCCCCACGTGGAACCCCTGGGCGTAGTCGCACCCGAGACGCGCCAGGACCTGCTTGACGTTCTCGGTCTCGACTCCCTCCGCCGTCACCCGCAGGCCGAGGTTGCGGCCAAGGTCGATGATCGAGTGCACGAGCACGGCGTCCTGGCGGTCGGTCTCCATCCGCGTCACGAATGAGCGGTCGATCTTGATCTCGTCCACCGGCAGCTGTTGGAGCTGCGACAGCGACGAATAGCCGGTCCCGAAGTCGTCGATCGCGATCATCACGCCCATCGCGCGCAGCTCGTCGAGCGCGGCGCGGGCGCGCGGAAGGTCGGCGACGATCCGGCTCTCGGTGATCTCGAGCTGGAGCGCCGAGGCGTGCAGGTCGAGGCGCGCGAGCAGCCCGCCGATGAGAACCGGCAGGTCGTGGTCGAGCAGGCTGCGCGTCGACACGTTCACCGACACCGTCACCTCGAGCCCGGCCCGGCGCCAGCGCCGGCACTGCTC